>JBDHAL010000001.1:0-106482 GCA_039588075.1 Gemmatimonadota bacterium
GGTGGAGATGTACAAGGAACTGAAACCCGACCTTGTCACGATGGACATGGTGATGCCGGACATGGGCGGTATCGAAGCGGTGCGAGAGATAATGAAAGACGACCCTGATGCGCGAATCTTGATGGTGAGCGCCGTCGGCCAGCAGGGTATGGTGACGGAGGCGACCGAGGCCGGGGCGCGGGACTTCGTGGTGAAGCCGTTCCAAGCGTCGAGGGTAATCGAAGCGATAAACAAGCTGCTGCAGTGAACCAGACGGGCCGGCGACCCTAACGAGCTCGAGATGACACACTCGCGAGATCTACAAGACACGGAACTGGACATTCTGAAAGAGGTCGCGAACATCGGGGCCGGCCATGCGGCGACGGCCCTGAGCCAACTGACGGGTCAGCGAGTCGTAATCGACGTGCCCAAGGTGGCGACCTGTACGATCGACGAGGCGGCCGACGTGCTCGGCGATGCGGATGCCCTGGTCGCGGCGATCTTCATGCAGGTGCTCGGCGACCTGACCGGGCAGAGCGTCGTCCTGTTCCCGCGTGACAGCATGCTGGCGCTGATCGACATGCTGTTGAACCGGGAGCCGGGCACGACGAAGATCCTGTCGGAGATCGAGCAGTCGTCGATCAAGGAGACCGCGAACATCGTGTGCGGCGCGTACCTGAACGCGCTGTCGGATTTCCTCAAGTTGATGCTCATCCCCTCGGTGCCGAGGCTCACGGTCGACATCTGCCGGGCCGTCTTGTCAGCGAACTTCCTCGACCACGGGCAAGGGCGCGACGGCGTTGTCATTCTCGACACCCGCTTCCGTTTCGAGCCCGGCGACAAGAGCATCCTCGGCCGCTTCGTTCTGCTGCCGGACTCCAACGCGCTGGACGTGATCATGAAGGCGGTCGGGCTGGCCTAAATCCCTACTCCAAGTCGAGAGCCAACTGAACGCCGAGGAAGGTGCGGCGGTGGTGTGGTGTTATGCCCAGCCGGTCGAGGCCTTCCCGGTGGTCGCGAGTCGAGTAGCCGACATTGTTCTCCCAGCCATACCCGGGGTAGACCCGGGCGAGCCGCGACATGAGCCGATCGCGGGTGACCTTGGCGACGATCGCGGCGCAGGCGATGGACTGGCACTTCCGGTCGCCCTTCACGATGGCGAGGTGATCGCCGAGGCTCGGTTGCGGATTGCCATCGATGAGCACGGTGTCCGGGGCCAGCGGCAGCTGGCGCAGGGCCCGCTCCATGGCAAGGCCGCTGGCCCGGCGGATGTTGAGCCGCTCGATCTCGCGCGCCGACGCGGCGCCGACGCCGATGGCCACCGCCCGCTCACGGATCAAGCCGGCGATCTCTTCTCTTTCCCTTGCTGAAAGAAGCTTGGAGTCGACGGCGCCTTTGACGCCGCCTTCGACGGGGAGGATGACGGCGGCGGCGACGACGGGGCCGGCCAGTGAGCCGCACCCCACCTCGTCAACGCCTGCGATGTGCTGGAAGCCTGCGCGCCAGTAGCGGCGCTCTGTGGTGAGGGCGATAGCTCGCCGGCCCATCGCCTGGGCCTCGGCTCTACCGCTTCTCCTTGATCCGCGCCTTTTTGCCGCGGACCTGGCGCAGGTAATAGAGCTTTGCGCGCCGCACCTTGCCGCGCCGCAGCACCTTGATCTCCGCCAAGGACGGGGAATGGAACGGGAAGATCCGCTCGACGCCGACGCCACCGGACACCTTGCGCACCGTGAAGGTCTCCCGCACGCTGCCGCCCTTCCGGGCGATCACCACGCCTTCGAACGGCTGGATCCGCTCCTTCTCGCCTTCTCGCACGCGGACCATCACTCGAACCGTGTCGCCGGGGCTGACGTCTGGGATGTCGCTCCTCAGCTGTTGCTTCTCGATTTCCTGTAAAACGTTCATTTCCACACGTCTCCTGCACCGGCGATCCAATATGCCTTTTCTCAGAACCTAGTAAGATATAAGGAGAATGGGCGATGTCCAAGGGGGGCTGGGGAACTTTCGGGGAGTGGGAATTCCGAGCCGCGATCAAGTGAGCACGGAGCACGGAGTTCGGAAGGTGGAACATCCCCCAATCCCCAATTACTCCCCGGACCTGTACCTCCCCCACAGATCCGGCCGCGCCTCTTTCGTCAGCCGCTCCGCCTCCTCCCGCCGCCACTTCTCTATTCGGGAGTGGTCGCCGGACAAGAGGACCTCGGGCACCTTCATTCCCCGGAACTCGGCGGGTCTCGTGTAGCCGGGCGGCGCCAGCAACAGCTCGTCGTAGAACGAGTCGGTGGCGGCGGAGTCGTGGTCGCCGAGGGCGCCCGGCAGGAGCCGCACGACGGCGTCGACGACACAGAGGGCGGCAATCTCGCCGCCGGAAAGGACGAAGTCGCCCAGCGAGTAGACCTCTGTGGCAAGCCCCTCGGCCACGCGCCAGTCCACGTCCTTGTAATGGCCGCAGAGCAGAGTGACCTCGGGCTGGAGGGAAAGCCGCACCGCGTCGTCGTGCCGGAAGATCCGGCCCCTGGCATCGAGGAGCACGATGGGGCCCTTTGGCTCGAGGGAATCCACCGCCTCGAAAAACGGCTCGGGCTTCATGACCATACCGGATCCGCCGCCGTAGGGCTCGTCGTCGACGGTCCGGTGGCGGTCGTGGGTGAAGTCGCGGAGGTCGACGGTCCTGTACGAGGCGAGACCGGCTGCCTTGACGCGTCCGGGAATGCCTAATGACAAAGGCTCGGCGAAGAAGCTGGGGAAGATGGTTAGGATATTGATTTGCATTGGGGGCATCGTCGGTTGGTACGGCTATATCGAAGGTTGATTATCGAACGCCTAAGGAATGTCGAACACCGCACAGCGAACACCGCCTGTCCAAGATGGCACTACAAGATTCAATGATTAACGCCTGAGATCGAATCAGCAATGTCGGGCGAGCGGATCTGACGCCCCGGTCGGCCTCAGTCATTCGATCTCAATGATCAGTAATCGATGATTGAAGTGCCACCTTGGAAAGGCGGTGTTCGGTGTGCGGTGTTCGACATTCCTTTTCACTTATTAGTCTACAATTCCAACAGCCCCGGAATCACCTCGATCACCACCCGTCGCCCTTCGATGTCGACCTCCCGCACGAATTGCTCGGTAAACGGAATCATCCGTTCGCGTTCACCATCGTCCACGCTGAGGTAAAGGCTCGTTCCTATTTCGTAGATCTGGGCGACCCGTCCGATCGGCGCGCCGTCCAGCTCGACGACTTCCAGCCCATTCAGATCGTGGATGAAGTACTGACCGGGCTCGAGCGGGCGAGCGTCCTCGGAGCGGATCAGGAGAGTGCGGCCGCGGAGCATCTCGGAGGCGTTGCGGTCGTGGACGTCCTCGAAGCGGACGATCAGGCCGCCCTTGAACGGACGTGCCGCCGCCACGGCCAGGGTCATTTCGCGACCGCCGACTCGGCCGTCGGCATCGCCCAGGAATAATTCCCGCCCCTTAGCATAGACGCCCGCAACGTCGTCCGTTGCGGGCATCACGAAACACTCGCCTTTTATCCCGTGGGCTTTCCTGATTTCTCCGACTATCAGGTGACCGCCAACGGGCATGTCGGCCTCTCGATTTACGAGTCCTCTTCCTTCTTCTCTTCGGCCGCCTCGGGCTCGGCCGTTTCCTCTGTGGCGCTCGCCTCGGCCTCGGGTGCCGCTTCAGCTTCCGGCGCCGCCGCTTCAGCCTCCGGTACCGCCGCTTCAGCCTCCGGTGCCGCCGCTTCAGCCTCCGGCGCCGCCGCTTCAGCCTCCGGTGCCGCCGCTTCAGCCTCCGGTGCCGTCGCCTCGGCCTTCGCAGCCTCGGCTACCGCCTTCTTCGACTTCTTTGACGGGTCCGGCGGACGAATCGTCTTACCCTGCGGATCGCCGATCGTGATCACGCCCTCGCCCTCGGCGCCCTCGGCGTACTTCCTCAGGATGCCGGTCTTGCGGAAAATAGGCGTCACGGACTCACTCACTTCCGCACCCAGGCGCATCCAGTGGAGAGCCCGCTTCTCGTCGACCTCGATATGCGCCGGCTCGGTGCGCGGGTTGTATCTGCCTATAGTCTCGGTCACGCGACCGCTGTTGGCGTGCATGCTTCCCGCCACAACGATCCGGTACGAAGCCTGCTTCTTACGGCCAGTTCTACGCAGTCTGATCCTGGTTGCCATCCTACTCCTCGGTTGTCTAAAAGGCCGCCTAACTTACGTTGACTTACTGGCGGCATCAAGGGCTTGGGAGGGTGATCGCTAATCGGTAATCGGTGTTCGGTAATCATGAATTCGTAATGTGCAATACCGTGCCCGGCGACCTCGACCCGCTTTACCGATCACCGATTACCGATCACCGGCTAAAGGTCACCTCCCGCCGGTCACGCCAGAACATCAATAATCTGCCTCCGCCGCGTCCCAACGGATATGTACCGAACAGCCACCCCAGTGAGCTCTTCGATGCGGTCCAGGTAAGCCCTGGCGGCGGCGGGCAGGTCCTCGAGGCGGCGGGTATCGGCGGTGGAGGTCTGCCAGCCGGGCATCGTTTCGTAGACGGGCTCGAGGCCGCTGATCGCGGAGAGCTCGGCGGGAAAGTCGGTCAACAACTCACCGTCGAGGCGGTAGCCGACGCCCAACTTGATCTCGGGGAGGACGTCGAGGACGTCGAGCTTGCTGACGGCGAGGGCGGTGATCCCGTTGATGCGTGCGGCGTACTGGACGACGGCGGCATCGAACCAGCCGGTGCGTCGGGGGCGGCCGGTGGTGGCGCCGTACTCGGCGCCGAGCTCGCGCAGCCGGGCGGCCTCCTCCTCGGGCAGCTCGGTGGGCAGCGGCCCGCGGCCGACCCGGGTGGTATAGGCTTTGACGACTCCGAGCACGGCGTCGATCGCAGTCGGCCCCAGGCCGACGCCGGTGGCGGCGAAGCCGGCCGTGGTATTGGAGGACGTGACGAACGGGTAGGTGCCGTGGTCGACGTCGAGCATCGCGCCCTGGGCGCCCTCGAGCAGGACCCTTTCGCCGCGGTCCAGCGCCCGCTTCAGCTCGGCGCCGACATCGGCGGACATGGCGACCAGCCGCCCGGCCCGCTCGGAGAGGCCTCGATACAAGTCCTCCGCATCGACGCGCGCATCCGACCTCAGAGCCTCGAGGCGATTCTGGGCCCGGGCGCAGCCGGCTTCCACCAACTCGCGCAGTTGATCCGGCGCGCCGAGATCGGCGACCCGGATGCCGGTTCGGGCCACCTTGTCCTCGTACGCCGCGCCGATGCCGCGACCCGTCGTGCCGATCTTGTTGCTGCCCCGGCTCTCCTCCTGCGCACGATCCAGCAGCTTGTGATAGGAGAGGACCAGTTGAGTTCGCGAGCTGACGAGGAGACGGTCCTCCACGTCGTGATCTCGTTCTTTGAGTCCGTCCAGCTCTTCGAAGAAGGTGACGGGATCGAGAACCATCCCGCTGCCAATCACGCAACGCTTGCCCGGGTAGAGCACGCCGGACGGGATCTGGTGGAGGATGAACTCGTCGTCGCCGACGCGCACGGTGTGCCCGGCGTTGGCGCCGCCCTGGTACCTGGCGATCCAGTCGGCGTCTTTCGCCAGAACGTCTACGATCTTTCCCTTACCCTCGTCGCCCCACTGTGAACCGATCACGACAAGGCAACGCACGTCATCCTGGAACATGTATTGATGACCTCAACTAAAAAGCCCCCGTTCCGGGGGGCCGCTGGTTTCGGTGATCCTTTGAGGCAAAGTAGAGCGGAGAATAGTGAGTGTCAAGGCGGTCTGATAGGAATTGGGACTGTGTCGACAACGACAACGATAACGACAACGACAGCGACGGCGAGAAACGAGAAGCGCCGAATTCTCGCTTCTCATTGTCGCTGTCGTTATCGTTGTCGTAGTAGTAGTCGTCGTCGACACAGTTGCTTCTTACCTTACAGCAGCGAATATCGCGATGATCGCGATCGCGAAGCCTACCGCGATCTTGACCGCCGCGCCGGTCGCGCGGCCAAGCACCGCGCCCCAGCCGGCGCCCAGCGATTCCTGCATCTCGGACTTCACGGTGTACTGACCGACGACCGCGCCGGCGAAGGCGCCGACGAAGGCGCCGATCACGTTTCCGATGATGGGGACCGGCGTGCCGACCACCGCTCCGATCAAGCCGCCGATCATCGCGCCCCAGCCGGCCCGGTTCGAAGCGCCGTAGCGCTTGGTGAAGCGGAAGCCGAGCCATGCCTCCAGTCCCTCGGCCACGGCAGCCAGCAGAAGTACCGCGGTGATGGTGACCCAGCCGACCTGCTCGAAACGGCCGAACGCCGCGTAGCCGAACACCGCCACGACCATTAGCCACAGACCCGGCAAGCCGAGTGGAATCAGTAGCAGGCCGATGATGAAGGCGGCTATTAACAGAATGAAGGGGATCAGGTCAGGCATCATTCATGGTTAATGGTTAGGGAATGTCGAACACCGCACACCGAACACCGCCTTTCGAAGGTGGCACAACAAGACTCAATGATTAACACTTGAGATCGAATCAGCAATGACGGGCGAGTGAGCCTGGGCGGCGGCCATCGGCCTCAGTCATTCGGGCTTAATGATCAGTGATTAGCGATTGAAGTGCCACCTTCGAAAGGCGGTGTTCGGTGTGCGGTGTCCGAAATTCCTTCGTAATTGAAATTTGCGATTATTACCTAAACCAGCCCCGCCTTCTTTAGTTCTTTCCTCACCGCATTCTGGGATTTTTCGTCCAGTTGCCGCAGCGGCAGCCGCGGTCGGCCACCAACGTAGCCCAGCAGGTCCAGCGCGTGCTTCACGCCGGGGACACCGAGGTCGCGGACGATCAGGTTGTGGAGCGGTGACAGTTTTCCCTGGATCGCGCCGGCGGGGCCGACGTCGCCGGCGGTGAATCTGTCGTAGACGTCGACGGCCTCTCGTGGCGCGACGCAGCCGACCCCAACGATGCCGCCGCTGGCGCCCATCTCGAGGGCGGCGTACAGCTTGGAGCCGGCGCCGACCAGCACGTGGCAGTCCGTGGGCGCCACATCCAGCAGTGCGCCGAGGTTCTTGAGATCGCCGGTGGAGTCCTTGATGCCGACGATGTTCGGGTGGCTGCCCAGTTCGGCCAGCAGGCCGGCGGTGATGTCGACGGGGACGAACTTGGGCACGTTATAGAGTATGACCGGCACCGGGACGGAATCGGCGACGACCTCGAAGTGGTGGCGAACGGTTTCGGGATCCATGCGGCCGCGGTAGTAGGCCGGGGGCCGGACGAGAACGGCGTCGGCACCCGCCTCGGCGACGGCCCGCGACATGCGCGCCACGGCCCGCGTCGCTTCGGCGCCCGTACCGGCGATGACGGTTCGTTCCGGCGGCACCACATCGCGCGCCCACTCGACGAGCTGGACGATCTCGGCTTCGTCCAGCAAGGGCGCTTCGCCGGTCGAGCCGGCGATCACGAAGCCGTGAACGCCCGCTTCCAGCCAGGCCCGCATGTTGTCCCGGAAGGATACCGGTGCGATGGCGCCGGTGGCGCCGTCGAACGGCGTGGTCACCGGCAGTATGACGCCTTCTGGCCTCAAATCAGCTCCTGCACCAGGGAGTCTTCACCCAGCGTCTTCATCCGCAGCTCGAAGTCGGCCGGGTTGGATGCCGCGTTCTTCGCTTCATCGTAGTCGACCAGCCCCTCCTTGACCAGCTGCATCAAGTTCTGGTCGAATGTCTGCATTCCGTACTGCTGCCGGCCTTCCTCCATCAGGTCTCGGATCTCTCCCAGCTTCTCCGGCTCGAGGATGCAATCGCGAATCGCGCCTGTCACCACCATGATCTCGGAGGCCAGGACGCGGCCGCTCTCGTCCGCCTTGGGCAACAGGCGCTGAGAAACCACGGCGGCCAGCGACTCGCCCAGGCGTACGCGCAGCATCTCCTGCTCCTCCGGCGGGAACACGGAGATGGTGCGGCTGATGGTGGTCGCGGCGTCCGGCGTGTGCAGAGTGGAGATGACGAGGTGCCCGGTCTCGGTCGCCTTGATCGCCGTGTCGATCGTCTCGGTGTCGCGCATCTCACCGATCAGGATCACGTCGGGGTCCTCGCGCAACGCCGCCCGCAGGCCGGTCTGGAACGAGCTGGTATCGCTGCCGATCTCGCGCTGTGTGATCGAGCAGTTGATGTCGCGGTGCAGGTACTCGATGGGGTTCTCCAGCGTGATGATGTGGCGGCGGAAGTTCTGGTTGATGTGGTGGATCATCGCCGCCTGGGTCGTCGTCTTACCGGAGCCGGTAACGCCGGTCACCAGGATGAGGCCGCGGGGCAGTGACGAGATGTCTGGCAAGGCGGGCGGCAGGCCGAGCTCTTCAAACTTGGGGATCTCGACCGGGATGATGCGCAGCACGATCATGAAGCTGCCGCGCTGTTTCAATATGTTGACGCGGAAGCGGCCGAGGCCCGGCACGCCCCAGGCGCAGTCGTAGTCGGTGATCCGGTCGATGTTGTTGCGATCGCGCTCGTTCGGGATGAGGCGCATGGCGACCTCGCGCGTCTGCTCCGGCGTCAGAAGCTGCTTGGTCATGGGGACCAACTCGCCGTGGATCCGAGCCCGGAACACATCGCCCGCCTTGATGTGAAGGTCGCTGGCCCCGCGCTCGATCGCCGTCCTCAGAATTTTTTCCATAACCCGCTCCTAATAACCCGCTGCCTTGTTCACCCTGTTGAGCATCGGCTCTCCCGCCAGGTAGCGCCGCGCGTTCTCAACGATCAGTTCGGTCTCCCGCTCCCAGAAACGCGGGCTGACGCCGGCGATGTGCGGGGTCACGCAAACGTTGTCCAGTTCCCACAAGGGGCTCGCCTCGGGGAGTGGCTCCTCCAAAAAAACATCCAGCCCGGCTCCCCGGATCGACCGCGTCCGCAGCGCCTCGATCATCGCCGCCTCTTCCACGATCCTGCCGCGGGCCACGTTGATCAGGACCGCCCCCTTCTTCATCACCGCCAGTTCGGCGGCGCCGATCAGCAGGTCGGTCTCCGCCGTGTGCGGGACGGTTAGCACCACGTAGTCGCTACCCGCCAGCAGGTCCCGGAGATCCTCCGGGCCCAACAGCCGATCGACCTCCCCAGGGGCCGCGCCCTCCGGGTGGCGCTTCAGGGCCCACACCTTCATCCCCAGGCCCCTGGCGCGCCGCCCCACTTCCCGGCCGATGCCGCCGTAGCCGATCACGCCGACCACGGCGCCCGCCAGCTCACTCACCGGGCCCGGGCCGCCGGCAACACGGTCACGGTCCCACAGAGCGCCGCGCCGCCGGCTCGCCTCCACCTGGTCCAGCCCGCGGGCGAAGTAGAACATCAACGCCACCACGTGCTCCGCCACCGGCACACCGTGCGTGCCCGCCGAGTTGGTGAAGATCACGTCGCTCTTCGCCATCTCGCCGTGGAGCGAGCCGCCGACACCCGCCGCCCCCGAGTGCACCCAGCGGAGCCGGCCCGAGGCCTCGAAGATCTCACGCGGGATGCCGAACCCCACGTAGACCTCCGCATCTGTCAAAGACTCTCGCAACGACGCCGTCATCCGTAGCGCGCCGTCGCCGGAACCATCCGCCTCCTCCAAGACGCGGACCAGCTCCCAGTCTTTCGGAAGCGAGGCGCGAATCCGCCCCGTGTCCTCATCGGGCATGCACCACAAGGGGTGGCTGGAGGAGTACATGTCGATGACGAAACGGCGGGCGGGAGGGGGATCTGTCATATTATAATGCCGGCCGGCCTCGCGCGTGTAGGTTGGCTAATGAACCGTAATCCGTCTCACACCCTCCGATGCCGCAAGCTCTTTCAGCGCCACATCTCTCTTGGCCGCCGAGCCGTAGACCTCGTAGGAAGCTCGGAAGCGCTCGTGTTGTTTTTCGACTTTCGACGGCAAGGCGCGGAGCCCGTACTTGTTGAACAGTTGGGCGATATCTTCGAGCAACTCGGGATTGGGATCCAGCGTCACATCCAGCTGGATGGACTTGCGACGCTTGAAGACGAATTCTTCGATCCAGCCGAGCAGGACGAGGGTACCGCCGACCAGGGCGGTGGTACCGACCGCCTCGACGTAGGCGTGGGCGCCCACTGCCAGACCTATGGCAGCGACGACCCACAGAGTCGCGGCGGTCGTGAGCCCGACGATCGAGCCTCGCTCGACCAGGATGGTGCCGGCACCGATGAAGCCGATACCGGTCACGACCTGCGCGGCGATGCGCCCGGGGTCGGCCGGCCCGACGACGGCCGTCGCCGCCACCGATCGGGAGAGATCCATTAGCAGGGCCGCGCCGACGCAAATCAGGATGTTCGTCCTCAGACCTGCCGGCTTGCCGGAAAACTCGCGCTCCAGCCCAATCAGGCCGCCGAGCACCGCCGCCAGGACCAGGCGGCCGAACAGGCCGAGCTGCAGCGTTTCGATCAGTCTCGGGTCTAGCCAATCCACGATTTGACCCTCCTGATTGGCGTCAGTCTACTTCCGCGGGCCGGACCGCCGCCGTCGGTACGAGGCCCATGCGTTTCCGCACCTCGGTCATCGTCCGCCCGGCGATCTCGCGACAGTACCGCGCGCCGGCGCCCAGCACCTCGATGACGTACTCCGGGTTCTGCTTCAACTCGGCCGCCCGCTCGCGGATCGGCCGCAGTCTCTCGATCACGTTGTCGGCCAAACGCCGCTTGCACTCGACGCAGCCGATCCCGGCGCTGCGACAGCCCGCGTCGGCCCACGCCACGTCCTCGTCACTCGAGAAATGCCGGTGCAGGCTGAAGATGTTGCAGACGTCCGGGTTGCCCGGATCGTCACGCCGCTTGCGCGCAGGGTCCGTCAGACCGATGCGGATCTTCTCCCACACCTCAACCGGCGACTCGAGCAGGCCGACCGTGTTGCCCAGCGACTTCGACATCTTCGCCTGGCCGTCCAGGCCCAGCACGCGCCGCACCTTGCCCACCAGCGCCTGGGGCTCCGGGAAATACTCGCCGTAGCGCGCGTTCCACTTGCGGGCGATCTCGCGCGTCAGCTCGACGTGCTGCACCTGATCCTCGCCGACCGGCACCGCGTCGGCATGGTAAAGCAGGATGTCCGCCGCCTGCAGCACCGGGTAGTTCAGAAGACCGGCCAACACCGATTCCTGTCGCACCGACTTGTCCTTGTACTGGGTCATCCGCTCCAGCTCGCCCAGCGGCGTCACCGTATTGAAGACCCAGGCCAGCTCGGCGTGCTCGGGTACCTGCGACTGGACGAAGATCGTGCACTTCTCAGGATCCAGCCCAGCCGCGATCAGCGTCAGCGCCATGTCATATACCCGGCTCGGCATCTCCGCTAAATCGTACGGCTGCGTGATGGCGTGAAGATCGACGATGCTGAAGAAGCACTCGTACTTCTCCTGCAACTCGACCCAGTTCATCACCGCGCCCAGGTAATTGCCGATGTGCAGCTCGCCCGAGGGCTGGATTCCGCTGAAGACTATCTTCTTCTTATCTGCCATATCTCGCTTTCTCGTTACAGCAGCTTAAGTTACCCGGCGTCATCAACCCGATCAAGCGATGAGCTCACTCGACGACCTGCTGCACGCCGCCCAGAACGCCGCCCGCGTCGCGGCCGATATCCACCGCCGCTCCGGCCGCCTCGATCCGGCTTCCTGGACCGAGAAAGGCCACGCCGACTGGGTCAGCGAGATCGACACCGCCGCCGAGCAGGCCGCCGTCGCCGAGATCCGCGACGTCTTCCCCGATCACGCCATCGCCGCCGAGGAACGCGACTGGGGCGGCCCCGACCCGGAAGATGCCGAGGTCACCTGGTACATCGATCCCCTCGACGGCACCACAAACTTCCTCCACGGCTACCCCTACCACGCGGCCTCCGTCGCCGCCGTCGATGCCCTGGGACCCGCCGCCGCCGCCGTCATCAACTCCGCCCGCTGGGAGACCTTCCTCGCCCAACGCGGCGAAGGCGCCTCGATGGACGGTCACCCGATATCGGTCTCCAGCGTCGGCGAGCTCAAGCTCGCCCTCATCGGCACCGGGTTCCCATTCAAGAAGACGGAACTGCTCGATACGTACCTGGCCCAGTTCCAAGCCATCCTGCCCCTGACCAGCGGCGTCCGCCGCACCGGCTCCGCCGCCATCGATCTCTGTGACCTGGCCTGCGGCCGCCTCGACGGCTTTTGGGAACTCCACCTGGCGCCGTGGGATGTCGCCGCGGGCGTTTTGATACTCAGAGAGGCGGGCGGCCTCATTACCGATCTTGATGGAGACGAGGATGTCGTGAAGCATGGCGGGTTCTTGGCGGGGAACCCTGGGGTTTATCGGGAGCTCAGGAGAGTTTTGTCGAACATCGAACATTGACCATCGTCCATCGAACGTCGACCCGTACTTCCCGACTCCGAACATCGAACGTCGAGCAGCAAACATCGAACCTCGAAGCCCGTCAGCCCCCATGTACAACGCGTCAACGTTCAACGTGCGGTCCTCGATGTTCGACATCGAACGTCGGGCCGTATTCTCGACGTTCGATGAACGATGCTCGATGTTCAATGTTCACTGCAAATAATCAAGGATCCCCACATCCCCAAGCGCTCGCCGCTCAACCCACCTCTCCATGAACGGACTGTCGAACCCATAAAGGCCTTCCCCTCGCTTCACTACCAGATCCGCATCGATCAGCGCCTCCAGCGCCGACGCTACGTAAGAGCTCCCCCGCAATCCGTACCGCTCCCGCGCCGCCTCCGAGTAAAGCTTCTTCTCCCCGGCGGCGATCGCCCGCAGCACGTTCTGCTGAAGCGCCGTGCGCCGGTCCCATTCTCCACGCAGCAGATCGCCCTCGACATCCACCACGAGATCGAGGGCCCGCGCCGCGTCGCCTTCCACCAACTTCCCCGCCGCGGCACCTACCTGGAACGCGGCGCGCGCCAGCTGCACGATGTCCCGGGTCCGAGGACGCGCCAGCTCCACGATCCGCTTCCCCATACCCCCCGCATCCACACCGCGCGTCTCCATCCGCGACTCGATCCAGCGCGCCATGTGATCCTCGTCGATCGGGCCGAACGGCAGGAGCTCGAACAGCTTGAAGAACGCGCGGTTCTTCTCCGTCATCGCCAGCATCAAGCTTTCCTTCGAGCCGGCCAGAACGTAGCTGACGTGCTTGTGCTTCTGGATCACCCCCCGAAGGTGCCATTCGGCGTCCGCGCCGCCGAATCGATGGATCTCCTGAAACTCGTCCAGCACCACCGCGATCGTCTTCTTGCGCGCCTCCGCCAGCCGGTCTATCGCGTCCAGCGTCTCGGCCAGCGTCACCCGCTGCTCCTCCAGCGGCGCGTTCCGACGCGCCACGTCCAATATCAGCGTCGGGTTCCCCGACCCCGCCTCGTACACCACCCGGACCCCGACCCGCAGGTGGTTCACCAGGTCTCCCACCACGTTCTCCCACGTCGGCCTCAACTGGCGCGCCGCCGCCTGCAGGATCCGCGTCGCCATGTCCGCCAGCACCGTCGTCGCCGACATGTCCGCCATCACCGCCGGCTGCCGCTTCCGCCGCGCACGCTGCACCGCCGTCTCCAGCGCCGACGACTTCCCCATCCCCCGCGGACCGTACACCAGTAGCTTCGACTGCGCCGCGCCTAATCCGCCCTCGATCCGGCGAAGCTCCGACGCCCGATCGGTGAAGTACTCCCCGACTACCGTGCCTCCGACTCGAAACGGGTTCACCAGCCCGGCTCCGGGCCGCGGCGGCAAGAGACCGGCGCCAACAAGCGCGGCCCGGCTGCCCGTAATCCACGCCACATAGCGAGGTAAGTGATCACTGACTCAGTTATTAATTAGCTAATATGATAAGTGTGCTATTAGTTACTACCATAATGACTCGCTGAGTCGATCGCAAGCGGCCGGCTCGCACTACATCTGGCGGCGACCGAATGGTTATCTTTCGCGTGGCAACCGAGGCGGGGAGGGATAATGGACGACGGCCGGCCGACGCGGCTCCCCACGGACGAGTTGGAACCTCGCAGCTGGCATCTCGCGACGTGGTTCTACGCACTGCTTTACGCCCTATCGCGGAAGCGGGAGGTGCAGGGCGTGTCGGTCGCGGCGCTGAAGGTGGGCGATCACGATCAGCAGGCCTCGCTGCGCAGTGTGGACGAGGCGCTGCAGCTGATCAGCGAGCACGACCCGCGGTGTTTCGCACGGCTGCAGAAGCACGTACGCAGCATCTGGGTGGGTCCGATCCCGAACTATGCGCGCGGCCAGTGGATAGAGGACCTTCGGATGTGCATGCTACGAGATTCGTACGTGAGCTCGGATGAGACGTCGGTAGCGCACGTCGCATCGATCATCGTGCACGAGTCGACGCACGCGTGGCTGGAGCAGGCGGGGTTCGGATACGACGAGCGGGTTCGGGCGCGAGTCGAGCGCATCTGCATCAGGTCACAACTCGCGTTCGCCCGGAAGCATCCCGATGGCGCGCGGCTGATTGAAGCACTCGAGGAAAGGCTGGCGCGGGACGATGCCTGGTGGTCGGACGCCCGGTTGCGGAACACGCAGCTGGGAGTATTGGAGGAGATGGGAACGCCGGGCTGGTTCAGGCGAATGATAGACCGAATGACACGGAACCGACCGGTGGGACCTAAGCGGCCCGCCAGTTCAGCAGAATGAGCGTGCTGACGGCCAGCCAGATGGCGACCAGGGCGCCGAAAAGCCAGTACTCGATGGACCGGAACCTCTGGCGCCCTTTCTTGCCGTGGAACCATGCGCCGACGAACACGGCGGGCAAGCCGGTGAGCACGGCGACCAGCGTCAGACGGTAGGACACCTCAGGCAGGATGTCGCGGTCGGCCAACTGGTCGGAGACCTGCAGCGCGCCCCAGCCGATGAGCAGGTACCCCAACATGATTTGCGGCAAGTAACGCTCTTTGATCTTCGAGAAGAGCCCGGTCGATCCGACGCCGTGAATCGGCGGGACCGAGGGGATCGGAGTCGCGTCGCCGGAAGACAGCCCGGCCAGGCGCCGGGCCACGTCGGCGGCGCTGGGCCGATGCTCGGGCTCCTTCTGAAGGCAGCGGCCGAGCACCTGCTCCAACTCCGCATCGACGTCTGCACGAAGTTCGGAGAGCTTTTTCGGCTCCTGCTGAACGTGGGCCGTGAACATCTCACGCTTCGAGCTTGCCTCGTAGGGCCCGCGTCCGGTCAGCAACTCGTAGCCAAGTAACCCGAGCGCGTACACGTCGCTGCGCTCAGTCACCTCGCCGCCCATCAACTGTTCGGGGCTCATGTAGCTGGGGTCGCCGACCAGCTCGCCCGTCCTCGTGATACGCTGCGGCTGGCTGCTGTCGCCTCGTGCCAGGATCCCCGCGATGCCGAAATCGCTGAGCAGCGCCCGGCCCGACTCCTCCTCGTAAAGCACGTTGTCCGGCCGGATATCCCGGTGCACGAAACCCTTCTTGTGCGCCGCGGCGACCGCGGACGAGACCTCGGCGATCACGCGCCGCGCCTCATCGACGGCCAGCTTCCCGTGCGCCTGGATCCGGCTCGCCATCGTCGTCCCCTGCACGTACTGCATGACGATGTAGGGGAGGTCGTTGGACAACCTGCCGACTCCGTAAACCGCGACGATGTTGGGGTGCGAGAGAGAGGCCGCCGACTGGGCCTCGCGCTCGAAGCGGGCGCGGGCCTGCGCGTCCCGGGCAAGCTTGGGAGACAGGACCTTCACGGCCACGAGGCGCTTGAGCTGCGATTCCCGCGCCAGATAGACGTTCCCCATCGAGCCGCGGCCGAGCCGCCGCACCACCTGCAGCTCCGGCGCCAGCTCCTTGCGGAGCAACTCTTCCAGCTCGTCCGCCGACCCCTTCCCCGAATGCTGCTCCGGGGGAGGAGTCACATCCGGATCGAGCTCGTTATCGCTCCGATCGCCGGGGGTCTCGTCAGACGACATATCCGGGTTCAGCCCGCCAGGTGTCCATGATTTGGGTTTTTTGCGGAATTCTTCGCACCGCTGCACCGCGGAGGTTACGCCGCACCGCTCGGCTTAGCAAGGGTGGGATCGGATGGGGACTGTGTCGATCACGTCAACGACAACGACAATGAGAAGCGAGAATCCTGCGGTCCCGTTTTCTCGCTTCTCGCTGTGGTTGTCGCTGTCGTTATCGTTGTCGTTGTCGTAATCGACACAGTCCCCATCCTTACTAGCCCTCCCGAATAATCACAGCCGGGACCCCGTGCCCCGCGACCATCTCGTTGAACGCCGGGATCTCGGTGGCCACGACCTCGGCCAGCCGGTCGAGCTGGACCTGGAGCTGGGCCGACAGCTCCTCGTAGACGTCGTGCGACTGCCGGGTCGGCTTTCCGTCTCCCCTGCTGACCACGCCTGACAGCGCCGCGATCTTGTTGTTCAACTTGATCGGGAAGTTGAGCGGGTCCTGTCGGCTACGGTTCTTGGTCTGGTAGACTTCGTTCTCGATCTCCGACAGGGTCTTCTTGATCTGCTCCGCCTGCTCCGAAACCTCTTCGGCGTACGGCTGGCCCTTCGTCCGCTCCACGGCACCGTCGATCTGGCCGCGGATGTCGCGGATGCGCGTCACGGCATCGTTCGCCTCGCTGACCCGATCGCGGATCCGGATGAGGAACTCGAACTGCTCCTGCAGATCCGCCTCGCTGGCGGAGACTCGCGGGTCCTTCATCACTGTGAACGACTCCGTGTACGTCTCATCGCCCGCGCTGAGCCGCACCTGATACGACCCCGGCGCCGCCCGCGGGCCCGCCGTGCTTCCGCCCCACATGATCAAGCCGGGGAAGTCGCTCGCGTCGGGATAGCGGAGATTCCATACGAAGCGGTTCATCCCGGCGCTCTTGGGCACCGCCGCTCCGCCGGGGCGTCCCGGACCACCCGGGCCGCCGGCGCGGCCACCCCGGCCCTCGCTGGTGTACTCGCGGATCAGCGTGCCGTCTTCCTGGAGGAACTCCAGCTTCACCGCGCCGCCCGGCTCGTCCTTCAGGTAGTAGTAAACCACGGCGCCGCTGGGCGGGTTGGCGCCAACGCCGGAAGCGCCGCCTCCGAAGCCACCGAAGCCGCCCAGCCGGTAGGTGTCGCGCGGCTTGAACAGGTGAGCGTCGGCGGCGGCGACCTCGTCGCTCAACTGGCGGAGCGGCGTGAGGTCGTCGAGAATCCAAAACGAGCGGCCGTGGGTGCCGAGCACCAGGTCGTCGTCCTTGACGACCATGTCTCGGATCGGCACGACGGGCAAGTTCAGCTGCAACGACTGCCAGCGCTCGCCGTCGTCGAACGAGACGTAGACGCCGAACTCGCCGCCGGCGTAGAGCAGGCCGCGCCGCTCCGGGTCCTCGCGCACGACCCGGATGTAGTGACCGTCGGGAATGCCGCGGACGATCTTCTCCCAGCTGTTCCCGTAATCTTCCGTCTTGAATATGTAGGGAGCGAAGTCATCCAGCTTGTAGCGGTTCACCGCGACGTACGCGACGCCCGGCTGGTGGGCCGACTCGTCGATGATGCTGACCAGCCCCCACTCCGGCATGTCCCTCGGCGTCACGTTCTCCCAGCCCTGACCGCCGTCGCGGGTTACGTGGACCAACCCATCGTCGGAGCCAACCCAGATGACGTCGCGGTCGTGCTGTGACGGTACCAGCGCGAAGATCGTGTTGTAGTACTCGACGCTGGTGTTGTCCTTCGTGATTGGGCCGCCCGACGGGCCCTGCTTGCTCTTGTCGTTGCGCGTCAGGTCCGGGCTGATCGCGTCCCAAGTTTGACCTTCGTCGTGCGTTCGGAAGACGACGTTGCCGCCGATGTAGAGCTCGTTCGGGTCGAACGGCGACAAGACGATCGGGAACGTCCACTGGAACCGGTACCGGAGCTCCGCGGCTCCCCAACCCATGGGATTGTCGGGCCAGGCGTTGATCGCCTGCGTTTGGCCGCTGTGCCGGTCGAAACGCGTCAGGAAACCGTCGTAGCTCCCGGCATACACGACATCCGGATCGTCGGGCCGCGGCGCGATATAGCCGCTCTCACCGCCGCCCACCGCATACCAGTCTTGATCGGTTATCCCGGAGCCGCCGGTGCGACTGGCGATGCACATCGTGCTGTTGTCCTGCTGCGCGCCGCACACCTTGTACGGGAAGTGATCCGTTGTGGTCACGTGATAGAACTGGGCTGTAGGCTGATTGTCCTGTCGCGTCCAGGTTCTGCCACCGTTGTACGTCACGTTGGCGCCGCCGTCGTTGCCTTCGACCATGCGGTGCGCGTTGTTCGGGTCGATCCAAAGGTCGTGGTTGTCCCCGTGCGGAGTACCGATGGTTTCGTAGGTGCGGCCACCATCGGTCGACTTGTAGAAGCGCACGTTCAGGACGTAGACCGTATTCTCGTTCTCGGTATCGGCGTAGATGTGGGTGTAGTACCAGGCGCGCTGCCGCAGGCTGCGATCGTCGTTCACCCGCGCCCACGTCGCGCCGGCGTCGTCCGATCGGAACACGCCGCCCTCATCGGCCTCGACTATCGCCCAAACTCGCTCCGAGTTGACCGGCGAAATCGTCACGCCGATTCGGCCCAGCATGCCCTCCGGAAGGCCGTCGTTGCGGCTGATCTCAGTCCAGCTGTCGCCGCCGTCGGTTGACTTGAACAGACCACCGCCCGGACCGCCGCTCTCCATCCCCCAGGGCATGCGCCGCGCCTGCCAGAACGCCGCGTACAGGACCCGCGGGTTGTTCGGATCCATAGCCAGGTCGACGGCCCCGGTGTTCTCATCTCTGTAGAGGATCTTCTCCCAATTGACTCCTCCGTCCTTCGACCTGAAGACGCCACGCATCTCGTTGGGTCCGAAGGCGTGGCCGAGCACCGCGACGTACACGATGTCCGCGTCGTTGGGATGGACCACGACGCCGCCGATCTGACCGGCGTCCCGCAGCCCGGCCCGCTTCCACGTCTTGCCCGCATCCATCGACACGTACATCCCGTCGCCCGGCGACGTGTTGCCGCGTATGCACGCCTCGCCCATCCCCACGTACACCACGTTCGGATCCGACGGCGCAACGGCTATCGCTCCGACCGAGCCCGCCTCCAGGTAATCGTCGGTGACCGGCTCCCAAATCGCTCCGCCGTCCACCGTCTTCCACACGCCACCACCCGTGGCGCCCATGTAGTAGACGTACGGCTGGTCCACCACACCGGCGACGGCCACCACTCGTCCGCCCCGGTACGGTCCGATGTTCCGCCACTCGAGGGCGTCGAACAGGCTCTCGTCGTAGGCCTGAGCGCTGAGGTTGCTCACGGACAAGATCATCGCGACAGAGGCGATGGCGATTTGTTTCATGTTGGACCCTCCGGTTAGAAGGTAATCGGTGACCGGTGACCGGTAAGTTCGAAATTCGAGATCATGAGTTACCGGTAACCGGTCACCGGTTACCGATTACCTTCAGTCAGACCTACGGCCACAGCCAGCCAAACACCCCACCGGTCAGCAACCCAAAGACCAACCCATCGATCACACTTTTGAGAGTGCTGCTCCAGGAGAAGCCGTACCAGATCGATGTGGGGATCAGGGCCGCGCTGTAGGCGAGGAACGCGACGGTACCCAGCACGCGGAAAACGTGGAGGTAGTCTGTTCCCGCCGCGATCGTGACGTATCCGATATAGGCGACCATGAACGAGATGCCGAGATTGTAGACGAAATAGAAACCGAGCGACTTGCCCATGTTGGGCGCGCCCATGACGACCATGGAGCCGATCGGGCCTTCCGTGGCCTTCTGCCGTTCCTCCTTGTCGCGAGACATCATGGCCGCCGGGAACATGTACTGGCCGCGACCGAGCCCGCTGCTGCGTATCGCGTTGAGCAGCGAATCCTCGTCGGGGATCTTCGCCCAGTCGGACTTGTGGTGCGGCAGCACCATCCAGGCAACGAACGCCGCGAAGAAGACGATCACAGCGGACAGCAGAATCGGTAACCAGAGGGAAACGAGGCTGACTTGTTCCATGCTGACCTCCCGGGGGAAAGAGGGAACCGGCACCGCACCAGGCCGGCCCAGCTGGTCCGCGGCCGCCCTGTAGGACTTCTGGCTGTTCTTGAGACGCTGAATTATACGGCGGTTGATGCGTGTGCGCATTCCCTGCTAGAATAGGCCCTCGATGACGCCACCCTCGCCATCCCGGTACAGGGCGCCATCGGCTGGTGGGCTTTCAGGACACTGAAGCGGTCGATGATGGCCACGATCGCCGAGGATCTGCGGACGATCCTGGACGCCGACGTCACGGCGCTGACGATCTGGCTGCAGTCTCAGGTCGTGGCGGCCGGTGTCGCCGCCGAGGAACCGCTGGTGAGGGGCGCCGTGGAACGTCTGATCGACCTGGAGGAGCGGATCGGCGTCGACCGGGCGGCGCTTCTCGCTTCGCCAGCCCAGTCAGAGCTTCGCACTTACCTGGAACCCCTGATGCGGGCGAACGAGTACCTCGGTTTCGCCGTGATCGACCGACAGGGCAAGATCCTGGCCTCTCGCTACGACGATGCGGTTGGAAGCCCGCTGAGCGCCAGCACATCCAGCCTCACCGAATTGGCGGAAAAGGGCGTCGCCACCGTTTCGCATCCGTTCATCCCGGAAACGTCGCTGCGCGACAGGAACGGCGTCTTGCAGCCCGGCGACCCGGCGATGGTCGCGATGGCGCCGGTGCGCAATGCCGACGGTGCCGTGGTTGCCAGCCTGCTTTTCAGAATGGACCCGGAGGATCAGTTCACGCGCATCTTGAGGACGGCGCGCTACGGCGAGAGTGGAGAGACCTACGCCTTCAACGCCAACGGCTTGCTGCTCTCGGAGAGCCGCTTTGACGATGAGCTGCGTGAACTGGGGCTCATCGCCGCAGACAGTCGATCCCACAGCATTCTCCAGGTCCAGATCCGCGACCCCGGCGGCAATATGCTGGACGGGTTCCGGTCCAGCGTCCCGCGCGACGAGCAGCCGCTGACGCGGATGGCCGCCGCGGCAATGCGCGGTCGCGACGGTGTCGATGTGGACGGCTACCGTGACTACCGGGGCGTGCCGGTGGTGGGCGCGTGGCCTTGGCTGGGGGTCGAACACCCGGATCGGCCGGAGGAAAGGCCGAAGGATGGGTCAGGGTCGACGGATTCGGGGAAGTTGGCGCCGACAATGGCGGTGGCGCTGTCAGACAGGGATTTATCGAACGAGTGAATTCGAAATTAGCGAATTCAAATCAGCGAATTCGCAAGGAATTTTGAACACCGCACACCGAACACCGCCTTTCGAAGGTTACACGACAAGGCTTGATCACTAATCACTGAGATCGAATCGCTGATGATCAGGGTGCCCGTGGAGCCTTGGTCTCTTCAGCATCAGAGATTCGGTCTTGATGATCAATGATTGAAGTGCGCCCTTCGAAAGGCGGTGTTCGGTGTGCGGTGTTCGAAATTGCCCTCGCCATTCTTAATTCCTATTGCATCTCAAACGCCAAAAACATCAGTTGCCCACGACGCTCCACCTGAAGCACGACCGGCGCACCCGATCTCACGGCTTCAATCTGCGCGCGCAGATCGGAAAGGCTCGTGACCGGCTCGCGGTTCATCATGTGGATCACGTCACCCGGGACCAGCGCGACCCGGCCATAGGACGCGTCTGGTGCGCGAGCCGCGACCAGCACGCCTTGAGTACTTCGCAGGTTTGGGAGTAGCGCCGCGATCTGAGGCGTGAGGTCGATCACCAGGATGCCGAGGCGCGGAATCAGGTTCTCCTCCGGCGTCACCATGGGGGAGAAGCGATTCAAATCGTCCGGCCGCTCGTAGACGGCGACCGATACCGTACGCGTCTCTTCCCCGCGCAGGATCTCCAGCGAGACGATTTCGCCCACGGGCCGGCCGTACAGGCCGACGTCGAATTGACGGCCGTTCTCCATCACCTTGCCGTTCATGCTCAGCACGATGTCGCCGATGCGCAGCCCGGCCTGGAATGCAGGGGCGTTGGGATAGACGTCGCCGAGAACCACGCCCCACTCGCGGGTGATACCCAGGCCGGCCGCCAGCGTCGGAGTGACCGTCTGGGCATGCACGCCAATCACTCCGCGCCGCACGTAACCCGAATCTCTGATCTGTTGATAGACGTTGCGGACGATATTGCTCGGCGCCGCGAACCCGAGGCCCTCGCTGCCGCCCGACTGCGAAAAGATCAGCGTGTTGATCCCGACCACTTCGCCCATCGCGTTGACCAACGGTCCGCCGCTGTTGCCCGGATTGATCGGCGCGTCGGTCTGGATGTAGATCATCGGGTCTTCCGGCCGCAGTTGCCGCGCGACGGCGCTCACCACGCCCATCGTCACCGAGTTTTCCAAACCCAGCGGCCCGCCGAACGCGAAGACCAGCTGACCCGTCCGAACGTCGTCCGAGTCACTCAATCGGACGGCCGGAAGCCCCGTCTCGGCGACTTTGAGGACGGCGAGGTCGGTCTCGCGATCGACCCCGACGATCTGGGCGCCGACGATCCGGCCCTGCGGTTTGAGTATCGATTCGCCCGGCGGCGCGTCTTCCGCCGGAACCGCCAGACGTACCTGCACCCGCGTGGCACCTTCCACGACGTGGAAGTTGGTGATGATGTAGCCGTCCGGGTCGAGGATCACACCCGACCCTCCAACCTGCCGCCGGCTCAGCAGGCCCGAGCCCGGAGCGTCGGTGGCCTGCAGCGGCTGGTAGCCCGTCGCCAGAATCTGCACCACGGCCGGGTTCACCCGCTCCGATAGCGCCTCGAACGATTCGCTGAGCCCAGCCAGCGCGGTCAGCGCCCGGTCTCTCGATCCCCGTTGCGCCGCCGCCTCCGAGGGGAGGATCAGGACGAAACACACGATCACCGCAAAGAACGTCAGGCCGATCTTTCGATTCATGTTCCCACTCTCTTCCTGCAACTCGTCGTCCGTTGGCATGGTCAGTGTAGTGGGAAGGATACTGCAGGTGTCTGATGCGTGCCAGTTGGCTGGACGCCGCTTGACACACCGCGCGTCCGCGTTCTATGCATAGCCGATAGCGCAAAGCATGTAGCACGTAGCCGTTCGGCGCCCACACTTCCCCGATGAGGATCAAAGTGTCCCACCACACCCGTTTTCTCGTGGCAGGATTCGCTCTGCTCGGCGCCTCGCTCACCCTGGGCTGTGCCAAAGAGGAAGAGCCCGAACCGGTCATCCGTCCGGTCCGCTACCAACAAGTATTCTCCACCGGGGGAAGCCGAGTACGGGCGTTTTCGGGCGTCGCCCAGGCCGGCGTCGAGTCGAGGTTGAGCTTCAGGGTGGCGGGGACGGTCCGCCGTGTTCCGGTCGGGGTCGGGGACAACGTGGGGGCCGGTCAGCTGATCGCGGAGCTCGATCCCGAGGACTACCGGGTCCAGTCGCAGCGAGCCGAGGCGGCGCTGGGTCAAGCGCGCGCCCAGGCGCGTAACGCACAGGCCGCTTACTCGCGCGCCCGGCAGCTCTACGAGAACGGCAACCTCTCGATAAGCGAGCTCGACGCGGCACGGGCCGCGTCGGAGTCGGCGGAATCGTCCGTGAGCGCCTACGAACAGGAGCTGGAGCTGGCCCGCCTCCAGTTGAGCTACACGCGCCTCACCGCTCCTGTGGCCGGCTCCGTCGCCTCGGTGAACGTCGAGGTGAACGAGAATGTCCGAACCGGCCAGGTCGTCGTTCTGCTGACCTCGGGGTCCAACCTGAAGGTCGAGGTCGCCGTTCCCGAGGTGCTCATCGCCCAGATCCGCGAGGGCGCCGGCGTCTCGGTCGGCTTCGATGCCCTGCCGAATCGCAGTTTCCAGGGCCTCGTGACCGAAGTCGGCGTGGCCGCCACCGGCGCCGGGATGACCTACCCGGTCACGGTCCGGCTCGAGGAAGTCGATCCCGACATCCGCTCCGGTATGGCGGCCGAAGTGGGATTCCTGTTCGAATCGCAAAGCCAGCGAGTCCTCTACCTCTTGCCGCCGGCGGCGGTCGGCGAGGACCGGGACGGCCGTTTCGTCTTCGTGGTCGAACCGACCGGCGCGGGATTGGGGATCGTCCATCGCAGGCCGGTCGAGGTCGGCGAACTGACGACCGATGGGCTCGAGGTGCTCGAGGGGCTCTCCGACGGCGATCGAGTCGTCACCGCTGGTTGGAGCCAAATCGAGGATGGCCTGCAGGTCAGAGCGCCCGACAGCGGGCTCTGAGGCGAGCCAACAATGAACATCACCCGCGCTGCAATCGAGAAGAATCGCATCACGCTGGTCGCCCTTGTCGTCATCCTGTTCTCCGGCCTCGCCGCCTTTGCCAACATGTCCCGGTCCGAGGATCCGGGCTTCGTCGTGAGAACCGCCCAGGTGATGACCATTTTCCCCGGCGCCAGCCCTTCCCGCGTCGAGATGCTGGTCACCGACAAGCTGGAGAAGACGATCCAGGAGATGCCGGAGCTCGACTTCGTCGTTAGCGAATCGAAGGGCGGCGTCTCTGTGATCTACGTCAACATCAAGCAGAGCTACAAAAAGATGCGGCCGATCTGGGACGACCTGAGGCGCAAAATCGACCGCGCCGCGTCGGATCTCCCCGACGGCGTCATCGGGCCCGTTGTAAACGACGACTTCGGTGATGTCTTCGGCACCGTCATCGCCCTCACCGGCGAAGGTTTCTCGTACGCCGAGCTCAAGGACATCGCCGACCAGGTGCGCGACGAACTGCTGCTCATCGACGAGGTCGCCAAAGTCGACATCTACGGGGCGCAGGAAGAACGCCTCTTCGTCGAGTACAACAACGCGCGCCTCGCCGAGCTCGGCCTCTCACCCATCAGGCTGGGCCAGATCCTCGAGAGCCGCAACATCGTGCTCCCGGGCGGCGCGGTCACCGCCGGCGCCGAGCGCATCGCCCTGGAACCATCGGGCAACTTCGAGACCCTGGACGATCTTCGCCGCACGGTGATCAGCCTCCCGGGAAGCGGCGAGGTCGTGTACCTGGAAGATATCGCGGCCATCCACCGCGGTTACATCGATCCACCCGAGAACAGTGTCACCGCTACCGGCGTTCGCGCCCTCGCCCTGGCGGTCTCGCTTCGCGAGGGCGGAAACATCATCGAGCTCGGCCGAGCGGTCAGGGCCAGCGTAGCGCGCCTGCAAACGGTTTACCCCATCGGCATCGAGTTCAATATCGTGGCCTTCCAGCCGGACGAGGTGAACCGAAGCGTCAACGACTTCGTGAACAATCTCCGGCAGGCCATTTTCGTCGTTGTCTTCGTGATGCTCCTCTTCCTCGGCCTGCGCACTGGCCTGGTGGTGGCGAGCCTCATCCCGATGGCGATCGTCATGGCTTTTCTGGTCATGTCGTTCTTCGGAATCGGGCTCAACATCGTATCGCTGGCCGCACTGATCATCGCGCTCGGCCTGCTGGTGGACAACGCCATAGTGATGGTGGAATCCATCATGGTGCAGATGGCGGAGGGCAAACCGGCGAAGCAGGCCGCCATCGATTCGGCAGGAGAACTTCGCGCTCCGCTGCTCATCTCGTCGGCCACCACGGCCGCCGCCTTCTTGCCCTTCTATCTCGCCGAGTCCGATACCGGCGAGTACGTCGCGCCGCTCTTCTACGTGGTCACCATCACCCTGCTCTGTTCCTGGATCCTCGCGCTCACGATGATCCCGCTGCTCGCCGTGAGGTTCGCGAAGGCGAAGGCGAAGGCGGACGCCGGACGAGACAGCTACGATAACAGGTTCTACGCTGCGTATCGCAACGCGCTGCTCTTCGGACTCAGGCATCGGCTCCTCACCGTGGGCGGGGCGCTCGCTTGTTTCGTTCTGGCAATCGTCGGCCTGGGGTTCGTGCCCCAAATCTTCTTCCCGTCCACCGACAAAGCTTTCTTCAAAGCCGAGTTCGAGATGCCGATCGGAACGTCGATCGAGCGGACCCAAGAAGTCATCGCGGGGATAGAGGATTTTCTGACTCGAGAGTTGCTTGTAGGACCCGACCGGCCGGAAGGCGTCACGAGTTGGGCCTCGTTTGTTGGGCAAGGAGGACCGCGGTTCATGCTCAGTTACAACCCGGAGCCGCCCAGTCCCAACTATTCGTTCCTGCTCATCAACACCAGTTCCTACGAGCCGATCAATCAGTACGCCGCCAGGATCGATTCCTTCACGTTCGAGACGTACCCCGACCTCGAGTCTACCACGAGGCGTCTGGATTACGGGCCGCCCGTCGAGGCGCCCGTTCAGGTTCGGGTCCTCGGCCGCGACCCCGACGTCCTCTTCACCATCGTCGACCAGCTCAAGGAGCAACTTCGCGCCACTCCCGGTACCCGCAACGTCACCGACGACTGGGGTCGGCGCGTCAAGAAGCTAAACGTGAGGGTCAACCAGCCGCGGGCTCGTCGGGCCGGCGTGACCAGCCAGGACATCGCCCTGTCGCTGCAGGCCGGACTCAGTGGCTTCGAGATGAGCGAGTTTCGCGAGCAGGAAGAGCTCATACCCATGTCGGCAAGCTCGAGAGCCTCAACGTCTTCGCGCAGGCGACCGGACAATCGGTGCCGCTGAAGCAGGTCGCCGATGTCGAGGTCAGCTGGGAGGCGGCGAAGATCCTCCGCCGGGACAGGCTGAGGACGGTGACGGTGGGTTCACAGCTGCAGCCGGGCTATACCGCCTTCGAGGTGATCGGGGTTCTCACGCCATGGTTGGAACAGGAAAGCACCGGCTGGGACGTCGGCTATCGCTACGAAGTGGGCGGAGAGGTAGAGACGTCCGGCGAGGCGAACCAGTCGATCGCCGATAAGCTGCCCCTTGCGACGTTGATCATCATTATGCTGCTCGTGATCCAGTTCAATTCGATTCGCCGCCCGGCGATCATATTGATGACGATCCCGCTCGGCATGATCGGCGTATCGATCGGGCTGCTCGCCGCGCGATCGTACTTTGGCTTCATGACGCTGCTGGGGATCATCGCGCTGGCCGGCATCGTCATCAACAACGCCATCGTTCTGATCGACCGGATAAGGATCGAGATAGAGACGAACGGTCTCGAGCCAAGACGTGCCATCGTCGAGGCCGCGCAAAGGCGGCTACGGCCCATTCTGCTCACCACCGCCACGACCATCTGCGGATTGCTACCGCTTTGGCTGGGCGGCGGTCCCATGTGGGAGCCGATGGCTATCTCGATCATCTTCGGCCTGCTGTTCGCGACGGTCCTCACCCTGGGGCTCGTGCCGGTCCTGTACTCGTTGCTGTTCCGCGTTAGCTTCAGGGGGTTCAGCTACGATACACACACGGCAAGATCATGAGCGATACGAGGGCCATCCAGGAGCCGACCTCTCTGACCAGCGCAACCGGCGGATCCTTCGAACAGGAATTGCGGGATCTGCTCCGGCAGAGGACGCGGCTGATGCTCACCGTCGTCCTGGTGGTTGCAGTCGTTGCCCAGGCGGTCAACGCCTTCCTGGTCGCGGTGCCGTCAGCCATCCAGACCGGCCTGGTGCCGTGGAAGGAAGAGCTCCGCCTGTTGCACATCGTCTCGCTCGCCGTGGCGCTGCTGCTCACCTACTCGCTCAAGGGGAAGGCCCGCCAGTTTCAGCTGTTAGCCTTCTGGGTCGTAGCGTTCAACATGGTCCTCGCGATGGCCGTCCTCGCCTCGGACAGTCCGGCCGAAGAACCGTACCTGGTTTGTGCGCTGACGCTCTTCCTCTACGCGGCGTTCATCCCGTCTCCGGCCCGCTACCCAATCATCCTGGCGCTGGTGGCCGTGGCCGGCTTCGATCTCTCGGCCGTCCTTACTTATGCCTATGTCCCGGAGGCTCAGGGCTACTGGGCGGAAATCGGTGCGGTGACCGAACTCAGCGGCCTGGCTGCACTGGGGAACCACCTGATCCTCGGGACCACGGGGGTAGCGATACTCGGCTTCGTGGCTCACGCGGTTAGCCGGACGCTGTACTCCCTGCGGCAAACGGCGCACAAAGCGCAGAGGATGGGCAACTACTTCATCGAGCAGGAATTGGGCGCCGGCGGGATGGGGCAGGTGTACCGCGCCAGGCACGCGCTGATTCGCCGGCCCACCGCCGTCAAGGTGATGCAGGTGGCAGGAGAGGAGCAACAGGCGGCGATCAAGCGATTTGAACGAGAAGTGCAGGTGTCGGCGACGCTGTCGCATCCCAACACCATCACGATCTACGACTTCGGGCACACGCCGGACAACAAGTTCTACTACGTGATGGAATACTTGGACGGACTGGATCTCCAGGAGGCAGTAGAGCGATTCGGACCACTGACGGCCGAACGCGCCGTGTTCATCCTGGCGCAGGTCTGCAGCGCCATGGGCGAAGCTCACGCGCGCTCCATCGTGCACCGCGACATCAAGCCGTCGAATATCTACCTGACCCATCGCGGTGGCCTGTACGATTTCGTCAAAGTCCTCGACTTCGGGCTGGCCAAGCAGCTCGAGGTACAGGAGAGCGTGGCGCTGACCAAGACCGGCGTCGCCGTCGGCACGCCGCGTTACATCTCGCCCGAAGCGATCAAGGGCGCCGAGAATATCGATGGGCGCTCCGACCTGTACTGCCTCGGCGCGGTAGCCTACTGGATGATTACCGGGCGACCGGTCTTCGATTCGTCATCCAGCGTCGAGTTGATGATCGACCATATGAGGGCCATCCCCAGCCCGCCTTCGCAGGTGACGGAGCTGTCGATCCCGCGCGATCTGGAAATCATCGTCATGCAGTGCCTGTCCAAGGATCCGAATGACCGCTTCCAAACCGCGGAGGAGATGGAGCTCGCCCTCCGCGCCATCCACTTCGAGGAACCCTGGACCCAGCAGAAGGCACGCGAGTGGTGGGATCTCCACGGACTGGTCAGCGAGACTCCGCCTGACCTGCCACGCCCCAAGCAGAACGAGACCGATCTGCTCAGCCCCGGGATCTCCCAGCCTCTCCTAAACTCGTTTCTCGTTTCTCACTGTCGTTGTCATTGTCGTTGCCGTTGTCGTTATCGACAACGACAGTGACAACGACAGTGAGAAACGAGAAGCGAGGGGGAGCGCCCGCGGTAGACCGCCCGCCGGCCAACAGCTAACATTATGGCTATGCCAGAGCACGTGCCTACCGTCGAGCGGGCGATATCCGGGCCCTTCTCAACCACGGCCTCGTTCGAGGATGAGCAGCTTGAGCTGCTGTGGGAACGCTGCCGCCTGCTGTTCGTTACCGGGCTGGCTATCTGCGGTATCGCCTTCGTAGTGAATTTGCTGATCCCCGAATACAAGCTGTATCTCGAGAGCCCGCTGCTTCGCTTCAAGTGGGCGACCAGCGCGGCGGCCCACGCCGCTTCGTTCCTCGTTGCGCTGGGGCTGCTCTATCTGTTCTGCAGGCGCAGTCCTAAGTACCTGCACGCCATCGCCTATGCCACGATGGCATTCAACATCGTTCTGCTCACATCCGGTCACGTGGCATTTCAGCCCGATAAAGATCCCGGCCTCGGCGTCTCGTTGTTGCTGTTTCTCGCCGCGGCGTTCATTCCCTGGCGACCCAGCTATCAGTGGGCGCTGGCAGCGATGGCAGCCATCTGGTTCCTGCTGTTGCAGGGCTTGCTACAGGCGACGCTATCCGAGTTTCAGCTTTTCTGGGCCCAACGCGGTGGCGCAGAGGCGGCGCGCGCCAATGTCATCTGGGGTGTCACCGCCATCGCGATGCTGGGCGGTGCCTCGGCAATGGTGAGCCATACGCTGTACAACCTGAAGAAGACGGCCCACCGGGCGAAGCGGCTGGGCAAGTACCTGATCCACGGAGAGATCGGTGAAGGCGGCATGGGCCAGGTATACTTCGCCCAACATTCATTGATCTGCCGGCCGACGGCCGTCAAAGTCATGCGACCGTCGGAGGACGGGCGAACGGCGCTGGCGCGGTTCGAGCGAGAGATCCGCGTCTCGGCAACGCTCACGCACCCGAACACGATAACGATCTACGACGTCGGCTGGACGCCGGAACGAAGCCTGTATTACGCGATGGAGTACCTGGAGGGTTTGGACCTGCAGCAGCTGGTGGAGAAATACGGGCCACTATCTCCGGAGCGCGTCGTCCATATCCTGAAGCAGGCCGCGGGCTCGCTCGAGGAAGCGCATTCCCGAAACATCATCCACCGCGATATCAAGCCGTCCAACATCTTCCTGACGCGTCGCGGCGGCATCTACGATTTCGTGAAGGTTCTCGACTTCGGGCTCGCCAAGCAAATCAAGTCGGACACGGCCAGCGCAATCACGAAGACGGGCATGCTGTTCGGGACACCGCGCTACCTGGCGCCCGAAACCGTCTATGGAACCGAGAAGATAGATGGACGAGCCGACCTCTACTGCCTCGGCGGCGTGGCGTATTGGATGCTCACCGCGCGACCCGTGTTCACTTCTGAGACGAGCGTCGAGGTCGTCATCGATCACGTCAAGACGATACCGGATCGACCGTCCGAGGTTTCCGAGGTTTCGATCCCTGCGGAGCTGGAAGACATCGTGATGAGATGCCTGGAGAAGAAGCCGTCCGACCGCTATCAGACGGCCCGCGATCTCGAGTCCGCGCTGGATGCCGTTCCCTTCTCGGATTCGTGGAACCGGTCGAAGGCGGAGGATTGGTGGAACCTGCACGGCATCATCGGCGACGGCGCTCGCGACTACGATTGCTACTTCCCGGGAAGTGATTTCGAGGCTGAAGAAGAAGTTCCCCTCGGCACCGCTGAACCCGCTGCATAGAAGCCGGCCGCTCCGCACGAACCCGAGAACCGCCCCCATCGAGCGGGGCGCAGAGAACTGCTACGTCGCATGAAGCTGTCACAGCGCATCGAGGAGTGGCTGAACATCCGCCCCAACGAGGTGAGGAACGTCGCTCTCTCGTTCGCCGGCGCGTTCCTCGTGATCAGCTTCCTCATCCTCGCCCGCGCGCTGCGGGAGGCACTCTACCTCACCATCTTCGACATCGAGACGCTACCCTACATGATGGCGGCGGTGGCCATTCTCAGCATACCGACGGTGGCAGTCTTCGCGCGGCTGCTGGCACGCTACTCTCCCAAGAACGTCTTGCTGGCCCTCGTCCTCGTGGTGGCAGCGGGCCTGACCGTCATCCTCCTTTTGTCATTCGGTTCAGGATCGCAGTTGCAGATCAACATCGGCGTCGTCGGTTTCTACCTGTGGACCGCGTTGGGGACTCTTCTTCTCACGTCCGGGTTCTGGGTCCTGACGTCCGAGTACTTTGCCGTTCGCGGTGCCAAGCGCCTGTTCGGATTGATCGGCGCCGGCGGTACGGCAGGCGCCATGGTGACGGGCAACTCGCTGGTCTGGCTAAAGACTCTTGACGTTTCCTGGCTCATCGCCATCCTCATCGCCATCATCGCCTTCTTCGCCATCAGCCAGCAGTTCCTGCCCAAGCTCGAAGAAAGCACCGCGGCGGAAGACAAAGGCAGCTCGATGGTCGAGAGCCTGACCCTCGTATGGCGATCCCCACACCTGCGGACGATCGCCCTGATCGTTTTTGTCGTGGCCATCGCGACGACCCTGCTCGACTACCAGTTCAAGGAGGCGGCGCAGGCGCGGTTCGATACGAGAGAGTCGTTGACGAGCTTCTTCGGCGCCTTCTACGGCTGGACCGGCGGCATCGCGCTGCTGCTCCAACTCGCGCTCGTCGCCCGGATTCTGGCCGTCGCCGGCGTAGCGTGGGCACTCGCCATCGTCCCGCTCACGCTCCTCTTCGGGTCCGTTGGCATGCTCGTGTTGCCCAGCCTCGTGCTCGTCACTGCCGTGCGCGGCGCCGACGCGTCGCTGCGCAAGTCGCTCTATCGATCGGCGCTGGAAGTCCTCTTCGTGCCGGTCCCAACGCTGGAGCGCCGCAAGACCAAAACGTTCATCGACTCGGTGATCGACTCGTTCGGCGAGGGACTGGGGGCCATCGTCATCTTGGTTTGGGTGACTTCGTTTGGATTCCAGTCGCGCTACCTGTCCGTCTTTATCATCGCAGCATCGATCGCGCTGATCTCTTTTAGCCGACGAATGGGTCGCAGGTACCTCTCCACCGTGGCCGAGCAGCTTCAGCAAAGCGGGACTCGGGAGGACGTGCGCAAGGCGCGCGTCGAGCTCGACGGTCGCGACCTGCTCAGCGGTACCTTCACCCGGCTCGATATCAGATCGCTCATCCAGGACGGCGAGCAGACGCCGGAGGTCGACCGCGCACCGGCTGCGGGCGCGGGACCTCCCGCAAGCCAGGCGGACGCGATCATGGCCGCCCTCGAGTCCACGGACCTGACGACGGTTGCTCGCGCGCTGGAGGAGACCCCGGCCTGGGACGAGCGTCAGATACCGGTCCTTGTCCGCCTGCTGGCTCGCGATCAGCTGTTCGACCGGGCCGCGCTCGCTCTGCTGACCGCCGGCGAGGCCGCCGTCCCGCTGCTCACGAAGATGCTCGGCGATGAGAGCACCGACTTCGTCGTCCGACGCCGAATCCCTCGCGTGCTAGGGCGGATGGGAGGTGAAGAAGCCGACGATGCCCTACTGGACGCGCTCGCCGCGAACCGCTTCGAGGTGCGTTATCGATCGGCGATCGCTTTGGTTCGCCGGCGGCGGCGCGGGCTGCCCACGTCTCGACGGGAGAAGGAGCCCCTGATCTGGACGGCGGTCCGCGCCGAGGTTGGCCGCGGCCGCCCCGTCTGGGAGATACAGAAACTCCTCGACGAGGAATCGGAGGCCGACGACCTGGTGGCCGAACGGGTCGGCGCGCGGGGCGAGCTGAGCCTGGAGCACACGTTCCGCCTACTGAGCCTGGTCCTGGAACCCGAGGTGGTGCGAGCCGCGTTTAATGGTGTCATACTCGATGACGACAAGCTCAAGAACTTCTCGCTGGAATTCTTGGAGCAGGTGCTTCCGGCAGACGTGCGCAACAAGCTGTGGCCGTTCATAGGGGACATCAGCGAGCGACAGCGCGAAAAATCGTTGAGACCGCTGGGCGACGTGGTTTCCGATCTGATGACCACGGGCGCGACGCTGTTCGCCGACGAACAGCACCAGGAGGCCCTGAAACGCATCCTCGAGGAGCAAGAAGACTGATCACGCGAAAAACCGGCCGGCTGCTTCTGTGTACTGCGGTCGCTCTATCTAGCGCCTTCGGGTCTCAGCGCACCGCGCGGGCACAAGACGGGAGCAGTGGCGGCCCGGTTTCGCCGGACAGCGCCCATGCCATCCGCGACACGCTGCAACGGCCACCGGCGACGCCCCCGTTTGATGTGGTCGATGGCGTGGCGCTTCCCTTCCGCATTCTCGTGCTGCCGCTGCGAGCCGTCGGCTGGGCGCTCGCGGAGGCCGCCGGCCTTCTCGTTACCAAGGACCCGAAGGGCCTTCCGCCGTTCGTTCAGTCGATCATCGATAACGGTGTTCAACCGGGCCTGGGCACGATCGGACCGCGAAGCGGCGTCGCGGCACGCGTCAGGTACGTAGGGCTCAGCCCGTTCTTCCTGACGGCGGCGTTCTCCATTCGGACATCGCAGCGGTACCAGGCGGGTCTGCGCTTCGATAGCCAGGTCGGCCGGTTCCTCGAGGCCAGCTACACGTTTCAGCGCGACGCCGCTCCTCACTTTTGGGGCGTGGGTCCGAGTACGTCGAAAGGCGCGGTCACCGACTACCTCTGGGATCACCAACGAGCCTCGGCCCTCTTTGGCACCCGCATCGCGACGGTCCGCCTGTTCGTCGACGGCGGCTACGAAGACAATCGGGTCGATCGCAGCAAGGGACGCGAATCTGACCTGCAGGACAACGCGGCCTTCGATTCTCTCTACGGGGTCAACGAACGCGTGAAGTACGGCATGGGTACGGTTTCCCTGGCCCTGGATTTCACGCGCCAGGTCGATTTCCAGACGGAGGGGATCTTCCTCCAGCTCGGAACGAGTATTTTCCGCGGCATCGACGCCACCGATTCCGATTTCCACCGTTTCGGCTTGCTGCTTCGAAGCTACATACCTCTGAACGCCAGACAGATGGTCGCGCTCCAGATCATGGCCTCGGAGAACAAGCCGGACGGCGGACAGGGCGTTCCCTTCTACCACCTGGCCAGGTTGGGAAGCGAAGACGGCACCCGCTCCTTGAGTCAGGATCGCTACCGCGACCTCGCCATGGCGGCGCTGATGAGCGAGTGGCGCTACGAAGTCTGGCGCGAGCTTCACGGTCGATCCCGCGTCGAGGCCTTCTTCCTGTTTGATATCGGCGCCGTCCAATCGAGCATCAGCAGGCTCAGCTGGAGCGATAACATCAAGAGCCTTGGCTTCGGTTGGCGCGTCGTCACTCAGCGCGACGCTATGTTCCTCAGCTATCTGGCCTTTGGGCCGGATGGGCTGCGATTTCGCGTGAAGTTCAGTACGGCGTTTTGATGATGATGCGAGTACGATTACGAGCGGAAGTAGGAGCGCGAGTCGGGATAGGCGTGCTGGCGGGGCTCGTGCTGGCAGGCTGTGGATCGTCGCGGACAACGCACTCGTTGCCGCTCGAGCCCATCGCGTACGTCGATACGTTGCCGAGCTTGCGGCCGAGGGAGCGGGAGCCCAAGGAGGTGAGCCGGCTGTTGAAGATCTCGGTGGGCGGCGAGATCGGATACGGCTTCAGCCTGCGGAGGTGGGTGGGCGAGCTGCACGAGGCGCTCAACGTTACACGCTTCGACGACGTGGTGAATTCGGCCTGGTTCGAGCACCGTATCGGCCTGGGCGCTATGACGCCCGAGGATGTGGCACGGGGCTCGACCACCATCGGTCCGGACACGGCCCGCGCGCTCACAGTCATCGCCGGCAAGGCGGCCGGGATCTCGCCAGGGTTCACGGTCCGCGACGCGAGCGGGACCACGTTTCTCTTCAAGTTCGACCCGAAGGGGAACCTGCATCTGGCCAGCGCCGCGGGCGTGATCTCCTCACGACTTTTCTACGCGGCGGGCTACCACACGCCCGAGGACTACATCGTCGTGTTCGATCCGGCGCGGCTCGCCCTCGACCCGGAGGCGGAGATAACCATCGGTCTCGTGGAGCGGAAGATGACCGAGGATGATGTCCTCGATATCCTCTCGCTCACCGACTCGCTTCCCGATGGCCGTTACATCGCCCTGGCAAGCAAATTCGTTCCCGGTCGGCCCCTGGGCCCGTTCTACTTCTCGGGCGTGCGTAAGGACGACGACAACGACTACTACCATCACCAGTATCGTCGCGAACTGCGCGGCCTCTACGTAATGTCGTCCTGGCTCAACCACGTCGACATGCGCTTCGCCAACACGCTCGATGTTTGGATCGATCCGCCGGGCTACGTCCGGCACTACCTGATCGACTTCGCCGCAACGCTGGGCAGCGGCACAATCCGGCCCCACAGTCCGCGTGAGGGGAGCGAGTACAACTTCGCTTTCTGGCCATCGATGGCCCGGGTTCTCACACTGGGCTTCTACAAGAAGGGTTGGGAGGAAGCCGAGTACGAGATCCTCGATCCGTCAATCGGCTGGATGCCGGTGGAGACGTTCAATCCAGGTACCTGGCGAGCCAACTGGCCGAACGGGGCGTTCACGTGGTCGACCCCGGCCGACGCATATTGGGGCGCCAAGATCGTCGCATCGTTCAGCGACGATGACATCCGCGCGACGGTCGCCGAAGGCGCTCTCCCCAGCCGGGAGGCTTCCGACCTGCTCGCCGATATCCTCATCACTCGACGTGACAAGATCACCGTCTATTGGTACGGACAGGTCACGCCGATCGAGGACGTCGAAGCACGGCTGCTGTCATCGAGCGGGCCGACGCTGGAGCTGTCGTTCGAGGACCTCGGGTTGAGTGAGGCCTTGTGGACGGCGGACCAGACGCGCTACCACTGGAAGTTCAAGGACGAGTACTTAGGCTTCGAGGCGGCCGCGGAGAATGCGGCAACGCAGGGTCGGCGTCAGGTGCTAGCCATCGACCTGGAAGGAGTCGATAGCGGCGTCCCGGGGGTTGCCGGTAACGAGGCCACGGCGACGCTGAGCGTGACCGTCGAGCGCGCCGGCACAAACGTGAGGCGCGAGGCGGTCATTCAATTGCGCTGGGAAGGGTCAGGCCGCGGCTACAGCGTCGTCGGTTTGAAGCACTGAGGCACGTTGCTCACCTCACTCGCACAACCTTCGCACTCCGGCCACCCGCCCGGCGAGCGAGCGTTCCAGTTCCGAATCCCCGTTCAGGCTGTCCTCCCGCACGTCGCCGTTGGCCTCCGCCGCGTGGAGGATCGCCGGTCCGCCGAGCGAGAACGCCACGTGCACGACGCGCCGGGAATCCCGCGCATGGAAGAACAGCAAGTCGGACGGCCGCACCGCTTCGAAGTCCGGACCGGCGTTTACCGATTCACCGACCTCGATCTGCTGGTAGCTGTCACGCGGCAGCACGAGGCCGTGGGTTCGATACACGGCCTGGACGAAGCCGGAGCAATCGGCACCCCAGCGCGTCCGCCCGCCCCATAGGTAAGGCACGCCCATCCACCCTGACGCCGTCTCCATCACCGCCGGCGCCTCGCGCGGGAAACCGCTGGCCGCTTCCTCCCAGGGGATAAGGCGACCGGCGCCCAGCCGCCCGTCGCGACCGTCGGGCAGGCGGACGACGGATCCCAGAAGCGCCACACGGGCGCCCCACGGTAGGCGAGCCACCGGCGCACCGGAATCATCCACCACCGTCGCATCGTGGGCGACAGCGAGGACGCCGCCCAGGTCGTCCCACCAGGCCTGGGCCCGCTCGGCGGAGCGGAGCAGGAGGCCGCCCACACCGACCCACCCTTCATAGCCGTCCTCGCCGCGGCAGTGGACCCACTCGTCGCGGCGCTCGCGGATCTCCAGCACCGAACCGAGCGGCTCTTGCGAGGTCAGCTCCGCCCGCAGGTTCGCGTCAGCCCTAACCGATGCCAGGGCCGTCCGCACGATCGCGTGTGTCGCATCCACGTGGCTCACCCTCCGCCCGCCAGGGCCGAGTCGAGGACCGATATCATTCGCTCGATCTCTTCCCGGCTGTTGAACGCATGCATCGCCGCTCTTATCGCGCCCTCGCGCACCGACACCGTGATGCCGGCGGCCCGGAGATGCTCGTCCACGCGCTCCGGGTCGCCGACCCTGAAGGCCAGAATGCCCGATCGGCGCCCCGGGCTCGTATCGCTCACCCACTCCACGTCGTCGCGCCCCTCGACCCATTCGACCAGTGGCTGCTGGACCGCGCGCACGTGCCTCTCTATGTCGCTGATGCCCAGCTCCAGCAGCAACGACAGCGACTTGTTGAGACCGCGGAGGCAGTAGAACGGCAGCGACCCGAGCTCGAAGCGGCGCGCGTCCTCCAGCGGTTCGAGGGAATAGTTCACCAGGTTGGTGAAATCCTGGGATGGTTTGAAGCTCAGCCAGCCCACCGTAACGGGATCCAGCTCTTCGATGAGCCCCTCGCGAACGTAGACGAAGCCGGCGCCGTTCGGACTGAGCAGCCACTTCTGACCGCCGCAGGCGAGGATATCGATCTGCGTGGCCGAGACATCGAGCGGGACCGCGCCCAGCGCTTGTATTCCATCGACGACAAGGTATGTTCCGTGCCGCCGGCACTCGCGCGAGATCGCATCGAGATCGAGACGGTAGCCCGAAAAGAAGTTCACCAGCGAGCCGGAGAACACCCGCACGTCGCCTCGCGCCAGTCGCTCGAGCGCGGCCCGCTCGTCGGGCAGTCCCCGTTCGTCGCGAGGTACGAACTCGACGCTGACGCCGCGGCGCTCCATGTTCAGCCACGGGTAAACGTTGGCCGGGAACTCGCCGTCGAGCAGCAGAACGCGGTCGCCGGGTCCCAGGCGTAGCGCGGTGGCGGCCAGAGCGAGACCGAACGTCGTGTTGCCGCCGAGTGCTATCTCGTGCGGCCTGGCGCCGATCAACTCGGCGCACAGTTCTCGAGCCGTGTCGGGGATCTCGATCACGTATTCGTGCACCCGATGATCGGGAGTCCGCGCCTCTTCCATGAACTCCAGCAGCGCGAGTCGCGTCCGCTCCGGGAGCGGCCCGACCGAGGCCGAGTTGAGGTAGGTTGCACCGCGTTCGCCGAAGGCGGGAAACTCCCGGCGCCTCAGCGCGCTGACGTCGTACGGCGATAACTCGGCGATCTCGGTCATCACTAAGGCTCTCGATTGAATACTTGCGAACCGCGCTACCCGGCTCTCGACGAGGCGGTCGAACAGCACTTAATATCGGACGCACTTTGACGAACCGACAGTCGGGCAACCCGAGCTACTCGCGGACCTATCTCGCCCTGGCCGCCCTGATCTTCATCTGGGCCTCGAATTTCTCGGTGGTCAAGTTCGCGCTCCGCGACATGTCGCCGCTCGCCTTCAACGGCATGCGGTTCGCCGTCGCATCGACGGTGCTCTGGGTGACCGTGAGGGTCGGCGGTATTACGACCACCATCCCTCGGCGCCACTGGCCCGCGTTGATCGGACTGGGCGTGCTCGGCAACACCGTCTACCAGATCCTCTTCATCTACGGAATCGACTGGACGCTCGCCGGCAACGCCAGCCTGATGCTGGCGGCCACTCCGATCTTCACCACGCTGCTCTCAGTGATGTTCCGCCAGGAACGAATCGCCCTCCTGGCCTGGTCGGGCGTGTCGATCTCCGTTGTCGGCATCGCCCTCGTCGTATGGGGCGGCACCCAGGCGGTGAGCTTCAGCTCCGAAACGGTGCGTGGCGACCTCACCGTGCTCTGCGCCGCGGTCGCCTGGTCCGCCTACACGGTGGGCGCGAACCCGCTGGTGCGCCGTTACGGCGCTCTGCCGGTCACCGCCGTGACGATGTGGGTCGGCGGCGTGGGACTCCTGGCCGCCTCCGTGCCCGCCTTCCTGGCGCAGGACTGGTCGGCCGTACGACCGGTCTCGTGGCTCGCGCTCATCTATAGCGGCGCCTTCGCCATCGCCCTGGCCTACTTCATCTGGTATTACAGCATCCATCAGATCGGAACCACGCGAACCGCGGTCTACTCCAACTTCATCCCGGTCGTCGCGCTGGTCATCGCGTGGCTGGCGCTGGGCGAGCTGCCCACCTGGCTGCAGATAGTGGGCGCAGCGGGCATCGTCGCGGGTACGATCCTGGTCCGGCTCGGCAGGATAGAGAGGTCCGCCATCGGTCCTCCGGCCGAGTAAGCGCGGTGGCCCGTCCCGCCTACTTGCCCGTCCGGCGCGACATGGAGCGAGGTGGCCCCTGTCGCACCCCGCACTCACCACGCGTCACATCAAGATCAACGAACCGGACCAAGTCCTGGAATTGAAACCGCCCATCGTGGTGCCAGTGCGGTGCGGGCCAGGCCGCCTCGCCGATGGGAACGATCCGCGTGGCTCCGGCCGCGCCGAGCTGAGCCGCGAGAACCGCCACCTCGTCCGGCGTCGCTGCCACCGCCACGGTCTGAAGCCGGTGCCCCACCCGCTCCAACGCCGACAGCGCTTCCGACAGCTCGCCGACCGGGCGGACGTGTATGACCCGATTGAGCGGCGACGGCTCGAACTCCGGACGCTCTTCGATGATCACCGTCCACTCGGTTCCGCGCTGGCCGGCCAGCACAGTCGCCCCGCGGATCTCCGCCTGCGCCCGCAACTGGTGGATCAGAGTCGATTCGCCGGGCGTCATCGTGCCGCGCGGGATCTCGGTCGAGAGCCGCTCCAGGGCCGCGGCGAGCAGGTTCGCGAACTCGAGCGGGCTCACCGCACCCCCGTCTTCCACGTAGATGGCGTGCGGCGAAACGCAGCCCTGCTGGTCGAAGGTCACGACATCGAGAGCGGCGTCGCGTGCTAGACTCTCCGTGTCGCCGGCGCCGAGCCCGTTGCGGGAGATCAGCGCCGCACCAACGCGGTTGGGGTAGGCGATGAAACGGACCTGGGGCGGTACGTGGCAACCGATTCGGCCGATCGTTTCGTCGCTACCGTAGGCGATCACCACCTCGGCCTCCGAGAACGCCACAGCCTCCAGATCGTCCGATCCGCCCGGCCAATAGGTGACGCCCAGACAACCGGCCAGCTCCGGGTCCTCTTCCGCCAGCGCCCGGGCGAAACAGACGGCGACGTACGGTTCGCCGGCCGCCGTCTTGCCGAAGCCTGCCGATTTCACGCAGAGCGAGCGGATCAGGCTACTCACCGACACGCCGGGGATATTGCCGCTGAACACGTGCACCGTGAGCGAGGGGCCGAATGCGCGTTCGAGGCCGCCGGATGTGCGGACGCGGAAATCATCGAGAACGTCGAGGCCTTTGAATTCGTCCTCGAGCGCACCGCGCAGCGCGCCGGCCGTCCAACCGGCTCCCATCCGCTCCAACCCGATCTCGATCATCTCCCGAGAGTACCCGGTGAGTCCGGGCAACACCTCGAGGAGTTCGGCATGCAGCGGTTCGCCCTGCCGGACGAGGCGCCGAGATGCGCGTTCGATCGTATCGAGGAGCTCGGCCACAGGTCGTTCGGCCAAGACCTCGGCTCGCTTCCTGCGCATGTCGATCAGCACGTCTCGCAGGGCGTGCGGCGTCAGCGTGGGAACGCGCAGCGGGATGTGGCCCGGGCCGAATGCGCGCTCGGCGACCTCGAAGCCCGGCCCGCGGAGCGCGTCGGTCGGTCGGTCGTGGAGCGCCGGTAACCAGAAACCGTCTAGCGTTGTGCCGTCAGCCATTGGTCCATTGCGATCGAGCAGCCGCGCAACTCGGCTCCAGCGGCTCGCCCCAGTATCTCGAAGCCGCCAGCGCCGGCGACTCCGAGGTCGTCTGTTTGGATCGCCATCACCGAGTCGAAGTTAGCCAGATCGAAGTGCCGCAGCACACCTACCCGACCCTCGGGAAGCAGCTCGAGCGTCTCGGCATCCACGACCTGCGTGCGCACCCAGGGCGGAACGACCTTGTAGCGATACCCCGGCGAACGCCCGAGCGATCGCTCCCTCAATACATTGTCATAGAACTGTGAGCACATCTCAGTCATCCCGTACTCGGCCACGCAGTACAGCTCCGACAATCCCAATCGATCGCGCAACATCGAGTACAGCTGATCTCTCGGAATCTCCCTGCGATAGCGCTTGAAGCCCCCCGTCTCCATCGCCCGCGAGCCCGCCGGCAACCTGAAGCGCCGGCCGCTCCCTTCCATCGTCTCCAACAGGTGAGCATACGCCGCCGCCGTCCCCAGCAACATCGCAGGTACACCTCGCGCCTCCACCAACTCGAGCGCCGAACCCAACCGCTCGAGGCTCAGCCCTTCCCCGTCGACGAAGTAGGCGCTATCCGGCGCCCCGTACTCTCGACGCACCAGCTCGAACATCCAGCTGAGCGACGAGTCGGGCGCCAGCTCGGGTGACGGCCCGAGGATCAGCGTCCGCAAGCCCGTCACACCGGGAAGCATGTGCTCTCGGAAATTGGGAAGCGCGGCAGCCCTGTAAAAGCCCAGGTCGAGCACGTGGTGGGCGCCTCTGCGCTCAGGGCCCTGGCTCGTTCCGCTCGTCCGGAATACGATCTCCGCCGCGTCGGCAGCGCCGCAGACCAGGGCCGCCTCCTTGAACGCGGCCGTGGGTACCGCCGGAATCTCGGACCAACCCCCCACCCTCTCCGGCGTTCCGCCACGCCCCTCGCAGAACCGGCGATACGGCTCGTTCTCCGCGAATTGACGCTCGTAGACCTTCAGCGCCAGCTCCTCGAAGCTCCCGCCCTCGGGAGCCCGCAAGCCGCGCCCGATATACCCCAGGACCTCACCGCGAAGACCGTCGACCGCTGTCATCAACTCAAATACTAATGGTCCCGACGCCCTCCGGCACGCCTGGAGCGGAAACTCTATATCTGTGATTGGGATTCGCTGATTCGGGGGGGCTCAGAAAGCTCTCTTCTATTTGTCTTCCTCCTCCTCTTCTTCTTCCTCCTCCTCCTCCTCTTCTTCTTCTTCCTCCTCCTCCTCCTCTTCTTCTTCCTCCTCCTCCTCCTCCTCCTCCTCTTCTTCCTCTTCTTCTTCTTCTTCGCCTACATCCTCATCCTCTTCTTCTTCCTCTTCTTCCTCTTCCTTCTTTTTCGCCTTGGCCTTCGCCGCTTCTTCACTAGCCGCCGCCGCCGCCATTGCCGCCGCCGCAGCCGCCGCAGCCTCTGGATCAAACAACAGCGCGTCGAAGTCATCCACCGCCAACTCATCGGTGGGCGCCTTGATCTCCACCCCCTTGTCGGCAGCGCGCCGCAGCTCGTCCGGCGTGAGCATGGCGGCGAAAACGACCGGTGTCCAGCCGGCGGCGCGAACGCCCTCGGTCGCCTTGCCCTCGCGAACTCGTTCGGCCGAATCCTCATCGCCCAAGTCGGCGAGTTTCTCAGCCAGGAACTCGCGGAAATCGGTCCGCTCGACGTACTGGCTCATGAGAAGGAGGTGCTGCACGGCGAGCAACTGCAGCCCGGATTCGACGGAGGCCGAGCAGTAGGCATCGATGTGCTCGCGGGCGATCTCGAGGAAGCCCTTTCCCAAGCAGAGCCAAGCGAGCGTGCGGCGCGTGCGGATTACCTCAGGGACGACCCGGATGATCTTGCGGCAGACCGCCATGGCGTTGTCGTACTCGCCGGACTGCAGGTAGGCGTCGATGGCATTGCCGTAGCGTGCAAGAGCGCTCTGGCGGTCCCCTTTGACGAGGTAGAGATCGCCGGCACGGTTGAGCAGGCGCGCCGCCTCGTAGCCGTGCCCCAGCCTCTCCAGCTCCTTCTCTATCCGCTCGAGATCATCGCTGGCCATGACCGGAGTGGAAGCGTCCGGATCCTGGTCGGCGCCGCCGAATACTTTCTTAAAGAAACCGAGCATCAGACACCCAGTGTGCCGTTGTCGACCGAGATTCTCTCATAACCGGCCACGGCGGCCGGGGACCGCTTCGCTTGCGACGGGGGTTGGACGCGGCTCAAATTAGACCGCGTAGCCCAAAGGGTCAACCGATGGAGCGGAGGGGCCCGACCCATTCACGCGGGAGAACTCATGCACGTAAGCATCGAATACTGCGTCGTTTGAAACTACGAACCCCGTGCCGCCAGTTTGGCGGACATTCTCCGGTCACGGTATGACGGGATCGAGGTCGAGCTCATCGAGAGCGGGGGCGGCGCCTTTGAAGTACGCCATGAAGGTGAGCTAGTTTACTCGAAGCTCCGCGAAGGGCGCTTCCCGAACGACGAGGAGATCTTCGAACTCCTGGGGGGCTGATACTCGGCGCGGGCGGCTAATCCCAGTAGGGCTCAGACTCGTCCCAGGTCTCCGTCCAGAACCGCTCCTCCTCCTTGGAGATCTCGTCCATATCCAGGGCCTCCTCCGGGACGAAGACGCCGCTGAGCGAGCCGTACCTGATGATATCACCCACCATCTCGTCGGTGAGCCAACCTTCTTTTGGCAGGGCGTCCTCGCGGCGCCGGCGTAACACGGCGAAGACCCCTGCAAGCATCACGAGAGCGAGCAGGAGCAGCGTCAATGAAAGGCCGAGCCACTGAGAGACCGTCATAGCATCCGAGCGATAAGTGCGGGAGACGGCGCAAGCGCGCCTGCAACTATATTCCGGTCCAACGCCGCAGTTGTCAATCACCGCTCGCGGTCGGGGATCATAGGTTCCCCGGAGCGCAGGAGCGAACGCCTGCCGCAGGCCATTCATCTTCGTGGATACCAACGCGTTAAGCGATAGGCGGGTTCCGGTACGTCTCTAGTCCCGGTGACTCACGGGTCGCGGAGTGATGCCACTACTCGCGGCAGTGGTCATACTGGCGCGGCGGGATGGTGGATCGACGTTCCGTAGCAGACTGCTAGCTGATGACCGCGTCCACCACGATGAAGATGTGGCTCCTCATCAACTCGTCGTCCATGTATACCTCGACTTCCCAGCGTCCCACCGGCGCGAACGATCACGAAGATGTCGGTGATCCCGAGCGGCGCTCCGTCAACGATGTCGAGGGCGAGCTGGGACTCCTGCACGCGCGGGCCGACCAACGGCCCGACGACTATGCCTGAAACGTTGCTGTCCTCGCACGACGTGAGCGCGAGGACGCCGAGGCAGACGGCTGCCAAGATTCGAAGTCTCATGTGACTCGAAGATTAACCCGGTTCGGGCGTTCGCGAAAGACGCGGCGGTGGTGCGGGATGGGGCGGGGTCATCTCGCTCCAGGTCGCGCCGGACGGGCGGACGGGCGGGACGGGCAAACCGCGCTCCAACTTGCGCTCGACGACCCCCGCCCCATCCCTTGAGGCCGCGGTAATGACTGCAAGTTCGAACTTTGTTACCGCGAATAGGAGGGCGCAGCGGGGACCCTCGAGCGGATATTTGGAGCGCCCCGGCCCGTCACGCGCTCCAGCCCGACCGGCGCGACATGGAGCGAGAGGGTCCCCGTTGTGCCCGACCGCCAACCGCGCTAATGAAAATCGTGGCTATCAACGGCATCGGCGCCGGCCCGGGGCTCGATGGCCTCGATGCGCCGGGCCTGGATGTTGATCACGCCCTGCTCGTTCTGGGCGATTCCCTCGATGAGCAGGACCGGCGAACGAACGATGGTCTTGCGGTAGCGGTGGAACAGGTCTTCGTAAACCACGAAGTTCGAGAACCCGGTCTCGTCTTCCAGCGTGATGAAGCAGACCCCCTTCGCGGTGCCGGGGCGTTGCCGGCAGATCACCACGCCCGCCACCTTCACCCGCTGCCCGCTTCGTACACCTTTCAAACCCTCCGCCGATAGCACTCCATGGGCATCGAGCGTCGCACGCAGGTGCTCCATAGGATGACCGTGCGTGCAAAGCCCGGTGGTCATGTAATCGGCGGCGACCAGTTCGATCCGCTCCATCTCCTTGAGCTTCGGCCGCCGCTCCGACTCCACCTTCGCAAGCGGGCGCTGTGCCAGCCGGGCGAGCACCTCCCAAAGTGCGGAGCGCCGGCCCGGCCATAGCGTGTTGAAGGCACCCGCCTCGGCGAGCGTCTTGAGCGCCGGCAACCCGAGCCCCGAACGCCGCACCACGTCCTCCACTGACCGGAATGGTCCCCCAGCCTCCCACGCCGAATTCAACTTCTCCTCCGCCTTCGACCCCAGCCCGCGCACATAACGCAGGCCGATCCGCAGCGCGGGAGCGCCTGTGAACCCTAATTCAGAATTCTTGCCGCGAGCTCCAGGGATGGGGCGGGGGTCGTCGAGCGGACCCCCGCCCCATCCCGCCCCACCACCGCGCTCCAACGTGCAATCCCAGTTAGAGCTGGCGAGGTCGACCGGCCGCACCTCTACTCCGTGTCGGCGCGCGTCGTGGACCAGGGTACCCGACGCGTAGAAACCCATCGGCTGGGAGTTCAACAACCCGCCGAAGAACTCGGGCGCGTAGTAGCACTTGAGATAGGCAGACGCGTAAACGAGCAGCGCAAACGATGCTGAATGGCTCTCCGGGAAACCGTAGTTGGCGAAGGCGGTCAGCTGTTTGACGATCTGTTCCTGCACCTCCGGGGTGACGCCGCGCTCGCTCATGCCGCTGCGCAGCGCCGGCTCGATCAGCGCCATCGCCTCACGCGATCGCTTGAACCCCATCGCCCGGCGCAACGCGTCCGCCTGTCCGGGTGTGAACCCTGCTAGCGCCACCGCCACCTTCATCCCCTGCTCCTGGAAGAGTGGCACGCCCAGCGTTCGGTGAAGGATCGGTTCCAGGTCCGGATGCAAATACGTCACCGGCTCTTCGCCGCGCCGGCGGCGCACGTAGGGATGCACCATGTCGCCCTGGATGGGACCCGGTCGGATGAGCGCTACCTGTACCACCAGGTCGTAGAAATTCTCCGGCTTCAGGCGCGGCAACGAGTTCATCTGCGCGCGGCTCTCGATCTGGAAGACGCCCACCGTGTCCGCCGCCTGGATCATCCGATAAACCTCCGGATCGCTCGCCGGTAACTGCGCGAGATCTATCGTCACGCCGCGCGTCTCGCGGATGTAGCGGATCGTCTTCGCCAGGCAGGTCAGCATCCCCAGACCCAAGAGGTCGATCTTGATCAGCCCGACGAAATCGAGATCGTCCTTGTCCCACTGGATGACCGTGCGGTCGGGCATCGCCGCCGGTTCGATGGGGGCGACCCGGGAGAGCGGGCGTTCGGTGAGCACGAAACCGCCCACGTGAATCGAACGGTGGCGCGGCAGTTCATCGAGCCCGCGCACCACGTGCACCAACGCCCGCACGCGGCGGTCCCTGGGATCGAGACCGCAAGCGGCGAGGCCGCCGCTCTCCAGAGCATCCGCGGCATCCGCCGCCTCGAGTCGCTCGACCTCCGATGCCAGCAGGTCGGCCACATCGGTGGAGAAGCCGAGGACCCGCGCGGCGTCGCGGACGGCCGAACGCCCCCGATAGGTGATCGTCTCGCACACCATCGCCGCGTGCTCGCGACCGTACTTGCGATAGACGTACTGGAGCACTTCCTCGCGCCGCTCGTGCTCGATGTCCAGGTCGATATCCGGCGCGCTGCCGCGCTCCTCCGACAGGAAGCGCTCGAACAACAACTCGAACTTGATCGGATCCACCGCCGTGATCCCCAGGCAGTAACAGACGCACGAATTCGCCGCCGAGCCACGGCCCTGCAGCAGGATCCCCTGCCGCCGTGCGAACCGCACCACGTCCCAAACCGTCAGGAAATATCCCCCAAGGTCGAGACGCCCGATCACCTCGAGCTCGTGCCGTATTTGACGACGCACTTGGGCGGTCGGGCGCGGCGGGGATCCTCGTTTTGGTTTCCGTGGCGGGTCGGGCGCGACGGGAGGCCCTCGCTCCATGTCGCGCGATGGGGGGCAGAGAGGCGAGCCGGGCCGGGGCGCTCCAAATATCCGCTCGTGGCCCCCCGTCGCGCCCTCCCCCTCCGGTAGCTGGAGGGGGTCCCGCCGTGCCCTCCTATTCGCGGTAATAACTTTGAACTTGCAGTTATTACCGCGGCTACAGGGATGGGGCGGGGGTCGTCGAGCGTAATTTGGAGCGCGCTTGCCCGTCCCGCCTACTTGCCCGTCCGGCGCGACATGAAGCGAGATGACTCCCGTCCCATCCCGCCCCCCCACCGCGACTCCCGCCCCATCCCGCCCACCTCCGTAACGTTCCAGCGCACCCTTCCAGACGAGCGACTCGAGGAATTCCTGCCGCGTCAGGCCCGGGGGCACCTGGAACCCCGGCATCTCCGGCGAAAGGTCCACGAGCCGGAAAGGACACTCGGCCGCCAGGACGAGCGTGTTCTCCACCACGTCCGGTCGATGGCGCCAGCGCCGCCATACGACCGACGGCGGCTTCAGGTACCACTCTCCGTTGGGACGCAGGCGGGTCCCCGCCTCGTCCAGCGTCACCTGGTGTCGCAAGCACGTCAGCACATCGTGCACGATCCGGCCCGATGGCGTCGCGTAGTGCACGTCGTTCGTCGCCACCGCCCGCAGCCCCCGCCGGTCCGCAAGCTCCAGAAGGCGATCCGCCAACTCTCGCTCCTCCGGCAGCGCGTGATCCCACACCTCCACCGCCACGTACCCCTCTAAGGCGCTCCGCAAATAATCGAGCAGTTCCCGCGCCCCCTTCCCGTCACCCGCCCTCACCCGCCGCGCCAGTTCGCCCTGCGGACAGCCCGTCAGCGCCAGCAGCCCCGAACCCCGCTCCGCCAGATCCTCCCAGCTCACACGCGGCCGACCCCGCCCCGGCGCCCATTCCCGACGCGCCGGCTCGGGCGCCGCACCCGTACCGCAATATCTAGAGATGGGGCGGGGGTCGTCGAGCGATTCAAGCGCTGCGTCTGGGAGGGCATCACCCCCTTCAGCCCGTCCGGCGCGACATCGAGCGAGAGGGTCCCCGCCGCGCCCGACCGCCGACCGCGACATCGACCGAGATGACCCCCGCCCCAGCGTTACCAACTCCGCCAGGTTGCCGTACCCCTCCGCCGTCCGCGCCAGCAGAGTGAGATGGCTGGGCAGGCATCCGGCCTCCGCCGGCTCGAGAGTTACCTCCAAACCCACGATCGCCTCGACGCCGGCCTCTCGCGTCGCCCGGCTGAACCGCACGATCCCACCCAGGTCGTCGTGATCCGTCAGCGCCAGCGTCTCGATGCCGAGCTCCACCGCCTGTCGAACCAGGACTTCCGGCGTGGAGGCGCCGTCTAGGAGGGAGAAAGCGGAGTGGCAGTGAAGCTCGGCATAATTGAACATCGGTACCCGAAGAAACCCCGTAAGCCCTGGCGACAAAAAAGCCCCACACTCGATGGGTGGGGAGCCAGGGCGGAGGGTTGCGCTTCAAAGGTGGGGGGAGTGGGTGTCCCTCCGCCCTGGGAAACCGAATATATACCGAAATGCGCCTCCGCGCAAGGACTTTACCCCCGAGGGAAAACCGAAGACTTCAAAAGGCAATTTCGAACACCGCACACCGAACACCGCCTTTCGAAGGGCGCACTTCAACCTCTAATCACCAAATGATGGATCGCCAATCCTTAAGACTTATGGGCATTTGGTCTTAGGGGGTTAGCGATTTGTCATTGCCGTGCCACCTTCGAAAGCCGGTGTTCGGTGTGCGGTGTTCGAAATTGCAGTCCCCCAGGGCCAACCGCGGCCCACTCTATAGGACAAAGTACTTGACAACCCCAACCAAGAACCATAGCATTCGACCATGGAAAACGACGCCTCGCAATCTAAGACCTCTTCCGGCTCCCCCAACTCCCAGTCGCAAGCGATAGAAGATCTCCGCTACATCAGGGAGACGATGGCGCGGGCAAGCTCGTTCACGGCGGTGCCCGGCTGGGGCACGGTGGCGATCGGGGTGACGGCGGTGGGGGCGGCAGCGATCGCCCACGGCCAGGCGACACCCGAGGTGTGGCTGCTGACCTGGCTGGCGGAGGCGGTTCTCGCCGTCGCGATCGGTAGCGCCGCGATGGTCCGGAAGGCCCGAACGGTGGGGGCGCCGCTGTTCAGCGGCGCCGGGGCGCGCTTCGTGCTGGCCTTCCTCCCTCCCCTCGTAGCCGGCGCCGTACTGACGGCCGCGCTGCACTTGTCGAACCGGTTCGACCTGATGCCGGGGACGTGGCTGTTGCTGTATGGGACCGGGATCACGACCGGCGGAGCATTTTCGGTGCGGGTCGTGCCAGTGATGGGTCTCTGCCTGATGGTGTTGGGGGTTGTGGCATTCGCGGCGCCGGCCGGGTGGGGCGACGCACTGCTGGCGATCGGGTTCGGCGGCCTGAGCATCGTCTTCGGGACAGACATCGCCCGACGCTATGGCGGTTAACGGACCAGCGGATCTCGATCGACTCATTCACCAGCGGGTTCGTCTAGGAATCATGAGCGCGCTGGCCGTGAACGAGTCGCTGACCTTCAACGATCTGAAGGGGCTGCTCGAGATCACGGACGGGAACCTGAGCGTTCACGCGCGAAAACTGGAAGAGGCCGGTTACGTCCTGTGCAACAAGTCATTCGAGGGTCGCATGCCAAAGACGGAGTATCGGCTCAGCCGGAGCGGTCGCCGAGCGCTGGAGAGCTACCTGGATCGAATGGAAGACCTGATCCGCCTGACACGCGGGGTATAAGGAAAGTCGGTTAGTGACATGAACGGAGTATCGAAGCTCGTATTACAGATTTTGCCGATCGCGGTCGTGCTCGGGGTGCTTGGGGACTGGTTGTTGCGGGCCACTCCGTGGGGTTTGAACGTTCCGTTGTGGACGCTGGCGGTGTTGGCGAGCGCCGTTGTCTTGTCGATCAGGCATCGAATCGATGGCGCGCGCCACATCTTCTGGCTCGCCCTCCCTGTGCTCTTGTTCGCCATCGGATTCGCCTGGCGCGATTCGCCGGCGGTGCAGTTCTTCGACGCCTTCGCAGTGATGGTGGCCGTCTCGATCTGGAGTGGGAGCCGGGAGGGCAGTCGAATCCACAGTTGGGGAGTGCTGGACTGCTTGCGTGGGCTTCTGAACACGGGGGTCGCGGCCGTTGCAGGCGCCGCGCTGCTGCCGCACAAGGAAATCGTCTGGCCGGCGATGCCGGGTACTGCCAAATGGAAATACGCGCGGTCCGGCGCGCTGGGCCTGCTGATCGCTTTACCGCTCCTATTCGTGTTCGGCGGCCTGCTCATGGCGGCGGACGCCGTGTTCGACCAGATGGTGACCGACGTTCTCGACATCGATTTCGCCAGCATCTTCTCGCACTCGACGCTGACGGTCTTTTTCGCATGGACCGTCTGCGGTTTTCTCCTTCTGCTGTTCGGGATCAGCAGACCCGCGGTCAGCGAATCTCAGCGAGTCGATAGGCCGGGCTTGGGGATCGTCGAAATCGCCGTTCCGCTCGCCCTGATCGACCTGCTTTTCGTCGCTTTCGTGATCGTGCAGCTGCGCTACCTGTTCGGCGACTCGTCGTTGGTGGAGACGACCACCGGGCTCACCTATTCGGAGTACGCGCGCCGCGGGTTCTTCGAGCTGGTGACCGTTGCGTTCCTCGCGCTTCCGCTCCTGCTTCTCGGCGACTGGGTGCTGGCCGAGGCGGACAGTCGCAGCCGACGCGTCTTCCAGGGCCTCGCGGGCGTGCTCCTGCTGTTGCTCGCGGTCATCGTGGCCTCGGCGATCCAGCGCATGCGTCTTTACCAGGTCGCCTACGGTCTCACGGAGCTCCGCCTTTACACCACCGCGTTCATGACCTGGATAGGAGCCGTACTGGCCTGGTTTGCCGTCACCGTACTGCGCGGCCATCGCCGGCCCTTCGCCGCGGGAGCCGCGATCGCCGGCTTCTGTGTCATAGCCGCCCTCAACGTCCTGAACCCCGACGCTCTCATCGCGAAGGTGAACACCGACCGGGCCCGGGCGGGCGAGGAGTTCGACGTGTACTACGCGACGCGACTGAGCGCGGATGCCGTGCCCACGCTCCTGTCCGCTCTTCCGACGCTCGACCTCGAGGATCGATGCGTAGCTGCGGCCCGCCTGCTGGAGCGTTGGACGCCGCCGGAAGACAAGGACTGGCGGACCTGGAACCGGGGGCGGTTGACGGCCTGGCGAGTTGTCGACGATGCATCGGCGCGGCTCAGCGCGCTGGCATGTGAGGTCCCCGTGCCGACCGACGACCACCTTCCTGGCACGAGCCCGGCGGACACAGCGCAAGAGCCATAGCGGGGCCTCGTCCCGCGTCCAGCGGATGATTATGTTCCCCGGCCAGGCCCAATCTTATCCTTCTTAGGCTGGTGAGCATGTGACAACCCGGTGGATTCGGCTACCGCTGGCAGCGATGTTGATGCTGGCCGGCTGCCGCAGCGAGAGTGTAGACCAGGCCATATTGGCGCGCGATAGCGCCGGCGTCCAAATCGTCGAGAACACCGCTACGGCCGAAATGGATCTGGCCGAATGGCGACTATCTGATTCGACGCAGCTCGAGATCGGCAACACCCAGCTCTCGCGCGCGGCAACTCCGCTTCGCCTCTCCGACGGACGCGTCGTCGTTGCCAATGCCGGCACCAACGAGCTTCACTTTTACGATGAGTCGGGCAGGCTCATCCGGACCGTAGGCCAGGCGGGCAGCGAGCCGGGTGATTTCGGAGCTTTGATGTGGGTGGCGCGGCTGGCCGCCGACTCTCTCGTCGCCTGGGACTCCGGAAACAGGCGCTTCCACTTCTTCGACGACCAGGGGAACTTCGCTCGATCTTTCGATCTCGTCGAGTGGGAGGACATCTCCTTCCCCTTGCCCATCGGCTTCTTCGACGACGGCACGCTCCTCGCCTACGGCAGCGTCCTCTTCGGACCCGGCGCCCAGGGCGGCCTCCATCGTGACTCCTTCCCCACCTTCGTCTTCGACGAGCACGGCGAACCCCTCGCTGGACTGGGGCCCTATATCGGCGACGAAATCTTTTTCCTCATGCGCGGCAGCCAGACCCGCTACGCCGATGTCATCCCCTTCGGACGCGTATCCCAGTGGGCGGTTCGCGGCGACCGATACTATTTCGGCACCTCCGATCGCTACGAGATCGGCGCCTACTCCAGGCGTGGCAGACTGGTGAGGCTGATTCGACGACAATACGACAGGCCCCCGGTCGCACCCGAAGACATCAGCATGTACCGACGCGCCCGCATGGCGCGAACCTCCGACCCGTACTGGCGCGAGGTGATCGCCCAATGGCTGGTCGCATCTCCCTACGCCCAGACCATGCCCGCCTACGGGCCTTTCATGGTGGACGCCGATGGCAACCTGTGGGTCAGAGATTACCTGACTCGGGATGACGGAACGGCAGAATGGACGGTCTTCGACCCCGAGGGCCGGATCACCGCAACCGCGGAAACACCCCCCGGTCTCCTGTCCCTCGATGTCGGCTCCGACTACGTCCTTGGGATCTGGCAAGACCAGATGGGCGCCCAGTCAATCCGCCTCTACGGCCTTCTAAAGGAGTAGCGAATAGCCGCGCCGCAAGCGCGGAGTCATCTTTACATAGTAAAGTTCACTCGGCCTGGGCCACCCGACCCCGGTGAGGCCCGGGTTGAACCGCTCCGCGCCTGATCCTAGTCTTATGTGGGTGGAGCGTGAGATTCTCCTTAGGTGAGATTCTCCTTAGTATTACTGCAATTTCGAACACCGCACACCGAACACCGCCTTGAGAAGGGGGCACTTCAACTTCTAACCGTCAAATGACAAATCGCCAATCGTTAAGACTTATGGCATTTGGCCTTAGGGCTTAGCGATTTGTCATTGCCGTGCCACCTTCGACAGGCGGTGTTCGGTGTGCGGTGTTCGAAATTGCAGTAGAAGCAAGAGTACGAGTAAATAAACGCGGAAGATCTGGAGGTAGCCGGATGGAGCTGGGGATAGAAGGCAAGGTAGCGGCGGTCGGTGGGGCGAGTACCGGGCTGGGAAAGGCGATCGCCTGGGCGTTGGCTCGTGAGGGCGCGCGGGTAGCGATCTGCGCGCGCGAGCGAGAGCAACTGGAGCACACAGCAACCGCGATCAACCGGGCCTCGGGCCGTGAGATCCTCGCGCACCCCTGCGACCTGGCGACGGCGGATGGCCCGACGGGCTTCGTCGAGGCGACGGCGAAACGCTTCGGCAAGCTGGATATCCTGGTCACCAACGCCGGGGGGCCGCCGGCCACGATCAGCTCGAAGACGCCGGCGGAAGCCTGGGCTGAGGCGCTGGAGTTGAACCTGCTAAGCACGATCCGCCTCGCCCAAGCGGCGATCCCCTACATGCGCCGCAACAGCTGGGGGAGAATCGTCTGCATCACCTCGATCTCGGTGAAGTCTCCGCTCACCGGAATGGTCCTCTCGAACACGGTGCGGCCCGGCGTGGTGGGCTACGCCAAGACGGTGTCCCAAGAGTTCGCCCAGGACGGGATCACGGTCAACGTCATCTGCCCCGGCTACATGGCCACGGACCGGGTCAACGAGCTGGGCGAGACGCGCGCCGCCCAGTCGGGCCAGAGCGTGGAAGAGGTGATGGAAGGACTGGTGGCCAACATACCGATGGGCCGTATGGGCGACCCAAAGGAATTGGGTGACCTGGTCGCTTTCCTCGCCTCGGAACGCGCCGCCTACATCACCGGAACGACGATCCAGATCGACGGTGGTTACGTCAGAGCGCTGATGTAAGCCGGGCCGGTTGCGATCGGTCGCTCCGCAGCGGGCCTGAAACCTCGTTTACAGCCATTCGTAGTGTGCTCTAGACACAGCAAGCAACGTTGGCCCCAACGGCATTGTCATACTGGGAGGGGGCCGGATGCAGGCTGGGCCTGGGGTGGCGGGCACCCTCTCTCTCCTTGTGGTTACAAAAGGACCGATCTAAACGGAGCAGTAGCATGAGACGACGGACCAAAGTGGCCCTCGGCATCGTCACCGTTGCCGTTGTCGGCGTTGGCGTCGTAGCGGCGGTGAAGAACGGCAACTCCGACGACGAAGGGCTCCGCACCGTAGAGGTCGAGCGCGGCGAGATCGTCGACAAGGCGCTCGCCGTCGGCCGCGTCGAACCCGAGGTCGAGATCAGCGTCAAGTCCAAGATCTCCGGAGTCGTGAGCAGAGAGTTCGCCGAAGTTGGCGCCTTCGTGCGCGCCGGCGCCCCGCTCCTCGAGATCAAGCCGACGCCCACACCTCTCGAGCTCGTCGAGACTCGCCGCCAGCTCGAGCTGCGCCAGCTCCAGCTCGAGAACCAGCGCAAGGAGCTCAACCGCCAGCACAGTCTGATGGACCAGGGACTCATCCCTCAGGATCGGTACGAGGCCACCGAGCGGGCCTTCGCCGAGGCCGAGCTCAACGTCAGGCTGGCGCAAGAGCGGCTGGCCCTTCTGGAAGACGGTAAGGTCACTATCGCCGACCAGGACATCGAGGCCGTGGTCAAGTCGCCCATCGACGGCTTCATCCTGGAGAAGAACGTCGAGATCGGCGACCCGGTCACCCCCCTCAACCCCTATCAAGAGGGGACGGTGCTCATGACCATGGCGGAGATGAGCTCGCTCATCTTCCGCGGCACCGTCGACGAGATCGATGTGGGCCGGCTGAGCGAGGGCATGCCGGTCGAGATCAAAGTCGGCGCTTTGCCCAACGCAAACGTCACGGGCGTACTCACCAAGATCTCGCTCAAGGCGCGCACCGAGGACAACTCCACCGTCTTCCCCATCGAGATCGACCTGGCAGAGTCCGATGTCGTGCTGCGCGCCGGCTATTCCGCCAACGCAGACGTGATCATCGACAGGCGCGAAGACGTAATCATGATTCCCGAGCGGCTCGTCACTTTCTCCGGTGACACGGCGAAGGTCACCGTGCTGCTCGACGACGGCACGCAGGAAGAACGCATTATCGAGACCGGCCTCAGCGACGCCATCAACATCGAGATCATCTCCGGCCTCGAGGTCGGCGAGAAAGTCGTCGAGGAACCACCTAGGGAAATCGAGTAACCGGTGACCGATTACTTGCCGACTGCAGAACCAACGCCGAACGGAACAACGAGCCTTGCGAGTACTCGGAAGCTTTAAAGACTTCTTCAGCGACATCCGGACCCAGCGGCTGCGGACGGTCCTAACCATCATGGGCATCACCTGGGGTACCGTCGCCGTCGTGGTGTTGCTCGCCTTCGGGGTCGGTATGGAGAAGCAGACACGCAAGCGCATGCACGGCCTCGGCGAGCGGATCGTGATTCTGTTCGGCAATCGCACGACGAAGACGTTCGCCGGGTTTCCGGAGGGCCGCTACATCCGCTTTCAGGAGGAAGACGTCCACCTGCTGCAGCGCGAGATCCCCGATATCGTGGAGATCAGCCCGGAGTTCAGCACGCGGCGCGTTCCGGCGCGCCGTGGCAGGAACAGCGCATTCCCACTCATCACCGGCGTCTACCCGGTCTATGCCGGCATGCGCAACGTGATCGCTGATTGGGGTGGCCGTTTCATCACCCAGACCGACCTCGACGAGCGACGGCGGGTCGCGTTCCTGGGTAACGAGCTCGAGCAGTTGCTGTTCGAGGACGAGGACGCGATTGGCAAGACGGTGTTCATAGGCGATGTCCCGTTCACGGTGATCGGCGTATTGAAGGAGAAACAGCAGAACTCGTCGTACAACTCACGGGACCGCGACCGTGTGTTCATCCCGTCCACCACTTACCAAGCGATTTTCGGTGACCGGTATATAAACAACATCGTTTATCGGACCAGCAGGCCAGAAGTCGTGGCAGCGGTGGAACGCAGCGTCAACGAGGTCCTCGGGCGCAAGTATCGCTTCGACCCCACCGACGAGGACGCTATCTGGGAGTGGGATACCAGCGAGTTCGAAACGATCCTAAAGGCGATATTCCTCGGCATGAACATCTTCCTCGGTGTCGTCGGTGCCTTCACGCTCACCGTCGGCGGCATAGGCGTCGCCAATATCATGTACATCGTCGTGAAAGAGCGGACCCGCGAGATCGGCATCCGTCGCTCGATCGGCGCCCGCAAGCAAGACATCATGCTGCAATTCCTCGGTCAGACCTTCGTGGTCGTCGGCTCCGGAGCCGCCCTGGGATTCCTCGTCTCGTTCGGCCTGGTCAAGATCGGACAGTGGATGCCGCTCAAGGAGTTCATCGGCGTCCCCACGATCTCACCGGTCGTCGCCATCTCGACGGTCACCCTGTTGACGGCCGTCGCGCTACTCGCCGGGTATTTCCCCGCTCGCCGAGCAGCGAACCTGGACCCGGTGGAGTGCTTGAGGTAAAGAGGGAAGTCCGAACCGAAGTCTTAGTAGAACGAATACTTGGGCAAGAGACATGTGGAGAATCCTGCTCGGCGAGTTCATAGGTGATCTAAAGGAGCAGAAGACGCGGGTTCTGCTCACCATGTTCGCCATCACGTGGGGCACGATCGCGGTGGTGTTGCTGCTAGCGTTAGGCGAAGGGCTACGCCAGTCCATCGTCAGAGGATTGCTGAACGCCGGCGAGCGCATCTTTATGGTTTATGGCGGCACGACAAGCCAGGAGTTCGAGGGGCTGCCTAAGGGCCGGCGCATCCGTCTCAGCGAAGAGGACCTCGATCTCATCCAGCGCTCGATAGAGGAGATCGACGTGGTAAGCCCGTCCTACGGGCGCTGGGGCGTCACACTCGAATACGGCGATAACAAGACGACCACTTACATGGAAGGGGTATGGCCGACGTTCGAGGGAATGCGCCGCATGTTCCCGCAGCTGGGCAGCCGCTTCCTCAACGAGCGCGATATCGATGAACGACGTCGGGTGTTGTTCTTGGGAAACGAGATCGCCGAGGAACTGTTCGGCAGCGAGGACCCGATCGGCAAGACGGTGATGCTCGATGACTTGCCCTACACCGTCATCGGCGTCATGCAGAAGAAGTTCCAGGACAGCATGAACAACGGGCCCGACTCGCGTCGGGCGATCATCCCGGCCTCCACGTTCAGGACCGTGTACGGCCGCCGCCATGTATCCCACCTGTTACTGAGGCCTCGCGACCCGGGCCGAGCGGAGTTCGTCAAGGCCGAACTGTTCCGGGTGATGGGCGCCCGATACAAGTTCGATCCGGAAGACGAGCGCGCGCTTCCCATGTGGGACTTCATCGAGGACGAGAAGCTGTCGAACCAGATCGGACTGGGCATCGAGATCTTCCTCGGCCTGGTCGGCGTGCTGACGCTTCTCGTCGCCGGCGTCGGGGTCGCCAACATCATGTATGTCGTGGTGAAGGAGCGCACCAAGGAGATCGGGATCAAGCTCTCGATCGGCGCCAAGAAGCATCACATCATGTGGCAATTCATCTTCGAATCGCTGGCCCTCACCCTGCTAGGCGGCGGCTTTGGGCTCGCCTTTTCGGCGACCGTCGTTTGGCTGGTCGACAGCCTGCCCGCCGACGACGGCGCGATGGTCTACCTGGCCAACCCCAAGCTCTCCTGGCCCATCGCCCTTACATGCGCCGGCGTGCTCGTCATCATTGGGCTCACCGCCGGAGTGCTTCCGGCGCGCCGTGCGGCCAAGGTCGATCCCGTCGAATCACTGCGCTACGAGTAAGAGTAGAAAGGGCTCCCAACCCTGTTCGAAGCTGCGTGATCTCATCTTGTAGAAGCCATAAAACCCGTCGGTAGGCGGGTCCGGGAGAACAAGGCTTCGGGAGGCGCTTGTGAGAGAGAACGCTACTGGTTCTGGACGCGTTTCCATCCGTCGCATGGCTCTGGCGGTTGGCCTGATCCTCTGCACGGTGGCGGCCGCCGCCGGTCAGGGGCTCACGCTCGAGCAACAACGTTATTTCCTGGCCTGCCAGCTGTCGCTGAACGTCACGGAGACAGACTATGCCGTCATCTCCGACTACAGCGTGGCGTCGGGCACGCAGGAGCGCTGGCAAGGCTACCAGGGGTTCCGTTCGGTCAGCGAAGACGAGTTCTTCATGGCCGCCGGGTACGTTGAGGAGGCATCACTGGCGCGGCGCCACCAACAGGAGTACCGGGCGACGTCCATCGGCGGTGTCTTCGCCACCGTTCTCGGCGTCGCGATCATGCTCGGGGGAGAGGGTGAAGCGGCAATCCTGGGAGGCGGCGTTCTGGCGGCGATAGGCGCCGGAGTCGTCGGCTACGCCAACCACCGCCTCGATCGCAACTGGGCGCCATACGCGCTCGCCGCCGAGGCGGCGGACCAATACAATGCGGAGCTGCGGCGGCAGCTACCCGGCGATCTGAACCGGCAGTCGAGCTTCGACTGCCCGCGGGTTCGGTAACTGAAGAATCGGTGACCGGTAACCGGTAACCGGTAACAGAATAGTCAAATACCGCGTTAGGGAGGGCGCGGCGGTCCCCGCCGCGCCCGACCGCTCTTGACGCGCCATGGCGCTGTCCGCATTATCGCCCCCGTCAGCCCCATCAAAACGGAGCTTCATCACATGAAGAAACTGATCGGAGTCGTGGTATTGGCGCTGATCGCCGCGCCGCTGGTGAGACCCGCGGCGGCACAGACGGTCTACGGCGCCCGGGGAGGGCTGAACATCGCGACCATCGGCGGCGACGCGGACCTCGATTCGCGGCTCGGGATCTACGTCGGCGTCTTCGCCGGCTTGGGTTTCGGCGAGTTCTGGAGCCTGCAGCCGGAGCTGGCGTTCTCGCAAAAGGGGATGAAGGACTTCATCTCGCGCGCGGACCCGGACAACCCCGGTCAGGGAATAGTCGGCGACAGAACGGTGACCATGAACTACCTGGAGCTGCAGGTCCCGCTCGTGCTGACGCCGAAGATCGACTCCGAGATGTTCAAGTTTCGCCTGTACGGCGGTGCGACGATCGCGTACATGCTGAGCTGCAGCACCAAGCTGGAAGACCCGTTTCTGAGCAACAGTTTTTCCTGCGACGAGAATACCGACCTGATCGACCCACCTGGCCCCGCTTTCACATTGATAAGTAGCTTCGACTACGGGGTGGTGCTGGGCGCTGGCCTCGATATCGGGTCGGGACCGAGCGTGTTTTCGATCGACGTTCGCTACGATGCCGGGCTCGCCGACATTCACGATGTCAATCAAGGGGCCAAGCTGAAGAACCAGGTCTACCAGCTCTTGATCGGATACGCGCACCGCAAGATGCCCTGAACCAGCGGCGCGGGGCCGGCGCGAGCCGGCCCCTTTTCATCTACTCCGCAGCGACTAATCGATAGACGCGCCCGTTAGCCGACAAGATGTAGAGCTCTCCGGATGAATCCTGCCCGAGGGAGAGAACGCGCCCGATATCGCCCACGTCCCAATCTTTCTCGTCCATGATCGAGTTGCCGAGCAACCTGAAGCTGCGCAGAAAGCCGCTGCAGTGGTCGGAGTAAAAGTAGTGGCCGCGGATCGCCGGGATGCCGCTGCCTCGATACGCGTAGCCGCCGGTGATGGAACACCCCTCGGAGTGCCCGTACTCGAGCACGGGCAGGACCAAGCCCGAGGTGTCGCAGGGATCGGCTGCAAAACAGTGCCGGCCCTCCATGATGTTCCACCCGTAGTTCGCGCCGCCCAGGTCGTCCGGTACCGCGCTGACCTCTTCCCAAGCGTTTTGGCCTACATCGGCCACGTATAGCACGCCGCTCGTTTCATCGAACGAGAAGCGCCACGGGTTGCGGAGACCGTATGCCCAGATCTCGTCGCGGCCCGCGACGCCGACATACGGGTTATCCCCAGGGATCGCATACGGGTTACCCCCGTCCACATCGATACGCAGTAACGTGCCGAGCAGTGTGCCCACGTTCTGGCCGTTTCCCTGCGGGTCACCGCCGCCGCCTCCGTCGCCCAACCCGACGTAGAGCATTCCGTCCGGTCCAAACTCGATCTGACCGCCGTTGTGATTGACGAACGGTTGCTCCAGCGTAAAGATCACTCTATTCGCCAGCGGCTCCGCGACATTCGGATCGGCGCTCGCGCTGTAGCGTTCGATTCGTGTGTCACCGTCGGGCTGAGAACTGTAGCTCACGTAGAAGAACCCGTTCGATGCATACCCAGGATGAAACGCCATGCCGAGCAGGCCCCGCTCGCCGCCGCTGCGCACGCTATCGCTGATATCCAGGAATGGCTCGCTCAGCAACTCGCCGTTCCCGATGATCCTGATTCGGCCCGGCTGCTCGACCACGAACAGTCGCGCATCGCCGACCGGTGCCGTTAGATAGAGCGGGCTCTCTAGCCCCCCGGCAGTGACCTCTACCGCGAGCCCAACTTCGTTGATAGGTGGCCCGTCGCCGTTCGACCCATCACCGGGCTCCGTCGAATCCGAACATCCGGCGATCGCCAAGAATCCCAACAGCAACATCAACAAACTCGGCATCATCCTCCCCGCGTTATCCCTCTTACTTCTACTCGTAGTCGTATCCGTACTCCTGTCTCGGATGCGGCCGCTCACGATTGCGACGAGTAGGAGTACGAGTACGAGTAGGAGTACGAGTAGGGACCGATCAGTCGGAGTCTGTTGAACTCCGATCGGCAGAAGCCGCGCCGGTCTGGACCAAGCGGCCCAACACGAACAACTGAACGCAGATCACCACGACAATCGTCGCCCACGCCGCCACCTCCCACCAACCTTCCAAGCGCAGAAAACCGAAGGCGACTGCCGCAATGGCCAGCGTGAACCAGAGCGCGGCGAAGAAGCCGAAGACCGAAGTCGAAAGATAGCTGGCCATGCGCGCCTGGTGACGTCGTCGTATCACGTAGACCCGGGCCTGGGTGAACGCGTACAGAGTGCAGAAGATCGCGAAGAACCAACGGCTGAGGAAACCGACCGCGGCATCGAGCGCACCGCTGGCCGGGATGAGGAGGGCGAGCGCGAAGGCACCGATGGTGGCCACCAGGACGATGACCGTTATCGACGTCTGCTTGCGCTTGTCCACGCCTGTGGGTCCGCCGGGATTATCCATGTCGACTCAGAAGATACTCATTTGCAGCAGCAGCCGCCGCCCGGGCTGCGGTAGCCCGCACTGATCGTAGGCTATGGCGTCGGTCGAGTTGGTCACGCCAGCCAGCAACTCCATTCGCCGCCCCGAATAGGAACTTCCCAGGTTGAAGCCGTAGCCCAGCTCGACGTTCGCCCAGGTGTCCGCCCCGAGGCGCAGGTCGCGATCGAAATCGGGGTGCACACAGTAGCGCGGCCCCAGATGCTCGACGCGTCCGGAGGCCCAGAAGCCGGAACCCAGGACCGCCTTCAGCCCCAAGCCGCCGGCGATCCAAGGCTGGTACTCGGGTTCGCGCTGTCCGACTGGCTCGCTCGGATCCTCCTGAGTAACATCCTTGATCGTCAGGTCGCCCGCCAACGTGAAGCGTGTCCAAGAATAGCTAGCCAGGATCTCTAATCCCAGACTACGGATGATCTCCCGGTTCTGCCGCTGCAACCTGCCGTCGCCCAGGCTGACACGAACGATGGCATCGCTGAGGCGCTGGAAAAAACCCACCGCCTGCGCCTCGAGGCCGCCGAGTTGACCGGTTACGCCCAGCTCGCCGACAAACAGCACCTCTGGATTCAACGCCGGATTCACCTCGAATCGGCCCAGCGCGCCGGAGTAGAGCTCGCGCAGGGCCGGGAAGCGAACGCGCCGGCTCACTCCGCCGTGCAACAGGAAGTTGCCCTCTCCCAGCAGCTGGGTTACGCCGGCCCGCGCTCCCCAGGCAAGGATGGGATCGCGCGGCGGCGCCCCACCGGTCTCCGGCGTATCGGCACCATCGAGGCTCGCGCCGATGCTCACCCGGGTCCGCGACGACGCGCCGCCTAGTGGCTGCTCCGTCTCGAGTCCGAAGCTCCAGAGGCGTTGCCTGTAGGTGAGAGGGTTCGCGCCAGCCTGCGTATCGATATGGCGGGTCTCCGCGAAAGTGAAGGCGCCGCGAAGGATTCCCATCTTCAGAGTGTGGTCGCCCAGCAGGCGGAAGGTTCGGGTCCGATCTTCACCCCGCTCACCGCCGGTGATCGAATCGTAGGCGAAGCTCTCGTAAGTATCGATTTCCGTTTCGCCGAAGTCGAGACCGACGCTCGCCTCGAGGTCGCCCTCACCCCACGGAGTATCACGCCAACCGGTCCCACCCGAGATCGCTGTCACCCAGCGCCACGTGGTCGGATACCGCCACAGTCGCGGCTCCTCCACGTTCAGTTCGGGTGGCACGCCTCTTTCCGCCTGGAACCCGAACGTTGAAAGCGATACCCAGAGACCATCTTCGACCTGGTAACGGGCCGACAGGAAGGCATTTCCCAACTCGAAGTCGCTGTTCAGCCGTTCGTCGGCGACCGCGGGTGACGGCTGCGCCACTCCATCCGGCACGGGGTAGGCGGAACGATTCCTGTAGCCTCCACCGGCCCTGACCAGAAAGTCACTCGAGGCACCGCTAAACACCTTTGCCAGCCCGATGGCGATGGCGCTGCTGCCCAGTTGGTCGACACCAGCGGAGAATTGGAAAGGCGAAACGTCGAGCCGGATGTTCGGGCCATCGGCGATACCGACCAGCACCACTCCGCCGAGCGCGTTGGGACCATGCAACACGGAAGAGAGGCCGCGCACGAGCGTGAGATTGCGTGCCGCGGTCACCGGAACGATCGACAGGTCGGTTCGATTGTCCCAGCCCAGCGTGAGCGGCACTCCATCTACGAGCACGGCGACGCGCCTCGACTCCATCCCGCGGATCTGAGGCTGAGCCTCTCCCCTCGAATTCTCGCGGATCAGGATGAGCGGTGACTGGCGCAGCACGTCGGAAAGCGACGGCGACGGGCCCACTGCCAGTGAGTCGAGCGCGATACTAATCGCTGCCGCGCCACCCGCCGTCGCCACCGGCCGAGCCACGCTGACCTTGATCTCCTCTATCCTGTACACGCTGTCGGGCGGCGGGACGGTGTCCCTCTCTTCCTGAGCCGCAGCCACCGCGGGCAACAAGAACGCCGCCAGCATTGCCGATCCGGCGGCGTGTCGCCACACGGAGCGGCGCGCCGGCCTCAGCGCTACCCGCGATGCCAAACCCCACCTACTCCGCAAGATAGAAACAGCCTCCCGTTTTTCGGCCACTCCTTCGGCGGTACCTATTATCCATACAAAACCCGGGGAGATTACATTCGCAACCTCCCCGGTGGCAACGGCCGAGCCGAGCGAGCGGACTAGCCTGCGCTCAGACCGGACGACTCGCCCGGACAAACGCCGAGGCGAATTTCCCCTCGGCCAACCAGCTATCCTCCACCTCGATTCCGAAGTCCCGGCCGAGCTTCTTCAGCTCCTCACCCTCATAAACCCGGGTGATCTCTACATCAATATCTACGAAGCCCGAGTCGGCAAGTTTCGATCGGTACTCGTCCTCGTGCAACGCACCCGCTATGCAGCCGCTCCACGCCTCGATGCTCCGACGGAGCGTCTCCGGAATCCGACCCTGGAATACGACGTCCGATACCGCGAAGCGGCCGCCCGGCCGCAGCACTCTGAACGCCTCACGCAGCACCCCGTCCTTGTCTGGTGACAGGTTGATCACGCAGTTCGAGATGATCACATCCACACTCTCGTCCGGAAGCGGCACCTCCTCGATCGTACCCTTCAAGAACTCCGCGTTCTCGATCCCCGCCTCGCGCTGGTTGCCGCGCGCCAGCTCCAGCATCTCGTCCGTCATGTCCAGCCCGTATGCTTTTCCTTCAGGGCCCACGCGCCGCGCCGACAGCAACACGTCGATCCCGCCGCCCGAACCCAGGTCCAGGACCACCTCGCCCGGATTCAACTCCGTCAACGCCGTTGGGTTCCCACAACCCAGCGACGCCAGCGCCGCCGCGTCCGGTACCTCCGCCAACTCGTTCGCCGAGTATAGGTCCCGCGTTATTACGCTCTTCTCCGACCCGCAGCACTCCGTCGGCCCACAGCAGCTCGCCTGCCGCGAGTCTCCGACCGTCCGCGCCGCCGCAGCGTAACGCTCTCTTACAGCCTCTCTGACTTTCTGGTCACTCATTGTTCTCTCCGTTGCCGTTTTCTCGTTTCTCGCTGTCGTTGTCGTTGTCATTGTCGACATAGTCCCTACCGCTCTTCTTGCCCCGGGAGCGGGACGCTGCAGCAGCTCCCGCCACCCGCCACGATCCAGGACGCCGCCGCCTCGGACAGCCGCCCGATCAACTGCACCATCGATTCCCGAACCTCATGATCGAAATCCGACAGCAGCATCCGCTCCTGGGCCAGCATCTCCTTCTCGATCAAACCCTGCAGCCCGGCCCCCGCCTTCGTCACGCTCAACCGCACCGCACGACCATCCTCCGGGTGCCGCGCCCGCTCCACATAGCCTTTCCGCTCCAGCGCGTTCACCACCCGGCTCGCCGTGCTCTTGTCCAGGTACAGCTCCGCCGCCAGCTCGTTCAGCGTCAGGTCCCCCTTGCCCACCAGGATCTCCAACGCCCACGACTGCGTCACCGATATGTCGTGACAGCAGATCCGGTCCCGGTCGCGGAACTGGTACACGCGCTTGAGCTCCTGCAGGACTCCGTGCAGCGCCGCCGTATCCGCATCCAGCACACGGGCGGCCTGCCTCTCGTGTTGCGGTTTGGAAGCTGTCGTCCCAGCCATAGCGCACCTATTGTTGTTAGTGCCAATGTTGTCACTCACAACAGTAACGCCCACACTCTTATTTGTCAACACCCCGGGGGGGCGGGGGGGGGCACGCCGCCTTATTGACGCCCTGCCTGGCAACGCCCAACTTGCCCCAAATTCATAGGATCCTACAAGCGAGGGAGGGGCCTGATGAGAAGACTTTTACTAGCTGCTAGCTTTTCGCTGTTCGCGCTGACGCCGGGCGCGCTTAACGCTCAGGTGGCGTTGGGCGGGCAACTCAACTGGGGTTTCAGCGATGCCGACGCCGGAGTGGGCGCCCGAATCTCGGGCATGGCGGTCCGCAACTATGGTCTCGAGCTCATGGGTAGTTTTGATTACTTCTTCCCCGGCGATAATGTCGACTACTGGGAGGTCAACCTGAACTTCGCCTATGCGATCCCCGGGGTAACCAGCACTGAGATCGAGCCGTACGCGGGTGCCGGGATCAACATTGCCAATGCGTCGGTAGACGTGGGCGGCGCAGTGGGTACGGCATCGAATACCGACGTGGGCGCGAACCTGTTGGCCGGCATAAAGTACCCGATCGGCAACGCGATGACGTTTGGCGAAGTGCGACTCGAGCTGGGAGGCGGCGAGCAGTTCGTGGTCACGGGCGGGGTGATGTTCAACGTCTGGTCGCCTTAGCTGCGGGTTGTTGAGGTCGGCGGTCAGTGAGAAGACCCCGACAAAGACAACGATAACGACAACGACAACGACAACGACAGCGAGAAACGAGAAGCGAGCGCTCCGAACAACAGTGCCGTTTTCTGGTTTCTCGCTGTCGTTGTCGTTATCGAAATAGTCCCTACCCTATTTCCTAGCGCGACGGAACCTGAAGCTCCTCCTTCGGCTTGAGGAACTCGAGGTTCGCCGCCTCGACCTGGCCTCTGAACGCGGCGACATCCTCACCGAACACGCGATTGATCTCGGCAACGACCTCCTGCAGCTCCGCCTCGGCCTGAGCCAGGTAGGTCTGCTGCGCGCCGGTGGGGGCATCCCACGAAGAATTGAGCGAGCCGTACACATACCGGATCTTGGAGAACACGGTGGTATCGGCCACGATCCCCTTCGTGGTTCCCGGCGGGACCCAGAACCGCTCCTCCAGCTGCGTGAGCGTCCTGTTCAGGCTACGCCCCGCCGTCATCAACTCCTCGTTTCCATTATCGTCGCCGTTCGAGCCCTGGCCGTTCGTCGCCGTGGTCGTTTCCGGCTCGTCACTCCTTGCCATCTGGAGGACATCGTCGACCTCGGTGCGCGTCTGACGGATGCGTTCGATCGCCCCGGTCGCCACTTCCTGTAGCGCGCCGGCGTGCATGATGGCATCGAACTTCGCCACCCGTACGGCGTGCGGGATATCGAAGCGCGGGTCGGCCAAGACGTTGAGGCTGCCACTGACTTCGTGGTCACCGTACTTGATCTTGACCGTGTAGGCGCCCGGCAGGACCTCGGGGCCACCGCCACCGCCGAAGAAGCCACCACCACCCTGGCCAGTGCTGGGCCGCTCGAAGCCGTCGCGCCGCAGGTTCCAGAAGGCGCGGTTCACTCCCAGCTTCACCGGGCTCTGGAAGGTACGTATCACTTCGCCGTCCGAGTCGCTGATCTCTATGTCGACCTGCGGCCCGCTGGATCGAGCCCCGGGTCCACCAAAGCCACCCGGGCCACCGCGACCGCCCGCGCCCCGGCGAGCCGCCGGCCCGCGAGCCGGCTGTTCCTCGGTTTCGCCGGCCTCGCGCCGCGCGGCCTTGCGCTGGCGCTCGATCTCGTCATTGGGATGCTCGAGATCGTCGGCGTTGAGTGAGAAGGTGAGCATCGCACCGTAGCGGCGGTTCTCACCCCGGTACTCGCCGTTACCCGGGAAGCGCGAGGCGCCGGTCTGTTTGACCCGGTACTGCTGCGCATCGGGCATGGCGAACAGGTGGATCGGCTCGGCCATCGTCTCGGCCGAAATGCTGCGTAGCGGGCTGATGTCGTCCAGCACGTAGGCCGCGCGCCCGTGCGTCCCGATCACCAGGTCGTTCTCCCGCGGGTGCACGACCAACGCCATCGCCGAAACCGTCGGGAAGCCGTGGGTCCACTTCACCCACTGCGCACCGCCATTGACGCTGACGTAAAGGCCGAACTCGGTGCCGAGGAAAAGCAGGTCTTCCTTCACCGGGTCCTGCTCGATGACGAGGGTGTAGCCCCACAGGTCGTCGGTGGCCAGGCTCTTCCAGCTCTTCCCGTAATTGCTCGTCACGTAGACGTAAGGAGTCCAATCCGAGCGCCGGTGGTTGTCGAACACGATGTAGGCCGTCGCCGGGTCGTACTTCGACGGCTCGATGTGCGGGACCCAGCTGTTCTCGGGCACGCCCTTGATGTTGGCCTGGACGCTCTGCCAGCTCGCGCCGCCGTCCTGTGTCACGTGCACGCGGCCGTCGTCGGTGCCGGCCCAGATCACGCCGCGCTCCAAAGCGCTCGGCGCGATCGTCATGATCGTCGTGAAGTTCTCGGCGCCGGTGACGTCCAGAGTCAGGCCGCCGCTCTCCGCCTGCTTCTGCCACTCGGGGTTGTTGGTGGTCAGGTCACCGCTGATCAGCGCCCAGTGGTCGCCCCGGTCGTTGGACTTGTGCACGAACTGACTGCCGTAATAGACGGTATTCGCATCGAACGGGTCGATGGCGATCGCCGCGTTCCAGTTGAAGCGCAGCGGCACGCCGTCGGGGTGCGCCGGCCGGACGTCCTTGCGCTCCCCCGTACGCAGGTCGTAGCGCCGCAGGAAACCCTCCTGACTCATCGAGTACCCGGCCATCGGTTCGTTGGGATCCGCCAGCACCGCGAAGCCGTCGCCGAAGCCAACCTCTTCCCAGTGGTGGTTGCGGATGCCGCCGTTCTCCCATACGGAGCTCGGGCCACGCCAGGATCCGTTGTCCTGCATTCCGCCCAGCACGTTGTACGGCTGTTCCATGTCAACGCTGATGTGGTAGAACTGAGCCAGCGGCAGGTTGAAGACGAAGCGCCAGGTTGTCCCGTAGTCTCGGCTCACGTAGACGCCGCCGTCGTTCCCATCGATGATGTGCGAGGGATCGCTCGGGTTGATCCACATGGCGTGGTGGTCGGGGTGAGGCCCACCGAAGTAGCCGCCCGGACTCTCGAAGTTCCTGCCCCCGTCCGTCGATACGCTGATTCGCGACCACAGGCTGTAAACGCGGTTCGCGTCCTTGGGGTCGACGCGCAGGTCGGCGTAGTAAAAGGGACGGTTTCCGATGTTATCGCCGTCGCTCGCCATGCTCCAGCTGTAGCCGCCGTCTTCCGACTTGTAGAGGGCGTTTTCCTTCGCCTCGACCAGCGCGTACACGATGTTCGGGCTGGATGGCGCGATGGCGAGCCCCGTACGACCCAGCTCGCCTGCGGGCAACCCATCCTCCTCCGTCAGTTTCTTCCAGTTCCTGCCGCCATCCACCGTGAGGTAGATACCCGAGCCGGGTCCGCCGGAGTTGAAGAACCACGGCCAGCGGCGGTACTCCCACATCGCCACGATCAGCTTGTTCGGGTTCGTGGGATCCATCTCCATGTCGGCGACGCCGGTCTTCTCGTCGATGTAGAGGATCTTGCTCCACGTCTTGCCGCCGTCCTCCGTCTTGTAGACGCCGCGCTCTGGGTTCTCGCCCCACAGCGCCCCCATCGCCGCCACGTAGGCGACGTCCGGATCGCTCGGGTCGAGGTAGATGCGGTGGATTCGCTCGGTCTTGTCGAGGCCCGCGTGGGTCCACGTCCGGCCTCCATCCATCGACCGGTAGACACCGTTGCCCACCGATACGCTGTTGCGCGTGTTCCCTTCACCCGTCCCGATCCAGACGATGTCCGGGCTCGCCTGATAGATCGCGATCGCTCCGATCGCCGCTACCGGCTGGTCGTCGAAGATCGGCTCCCACGTCAGCCCGCCATTCTCCGACTTCCACAGGCCGCCCGTCGCGGCGCCCACGTACACGATGTCCGGATTCGAGTCGACGGCCTTGACCACGGCCACCCGGCCGCTCATTCCGGCAGGCCCAATCGATCGGGCCTGCATGCCGGCGAGCAGCTCCATGTCGATCTGCCCGTGCAGCGGCGCAGCCAGGCCGGCCGGCAGCACCCAGATCACACCTCCGAAAAACAGACGGCGGAGCATAATCGTCCTCCAGTTTTGTGGATCAGAAGCTCGGTTCTGTGGGGCGTGACAACATAGGGTACGGCCGCGGCACAGGCCAGCGATGCCGCAAGACACCCTACCTGGGTGTCCGAGGTCGTAGCCCGCACCGGCACGCGTTCGAGCAGGGCACAACGCAAAGCTTGCGGCGATTTGCAAGCACTTGATCCCGGCGAATCTGCCGCTTCGTCCGCAGGCTCGAACCTTCTACCTGTCTGCCCGACACCCACTTAAGGCGAAAGTACGAAGCACGCCCCGGCGCTCGGCACGCGGCTTGCCCTTTGGGCATGCTACCACCCCGCCGCAAGTTGAGCTCAACACGGCGGTGGTTATGTCGATTAAATCGGCTCGCTCGCAACGACATGCCTGGCTGGCTGGGGTTGTGACGACTTGGATCTGACCGGCCCAATCGGCGCGGGCGAGCCGATCAATTTCCGTGACATGAAATTCGGCGAACTCGAAGACGCGTAGCGGTCTGGCGTCGGGAACCTGCACTGCCGTCTGTCATTCTGAGAGGTGAGGAGCTAAACTCCTCACCTCTTCGCTTTTGCCCCGGTCAGCGAACGAAAGGGCCCGCCATGTCTGACTTCGCCAAGGCGCTACGCTATGCACTCGTCCTGGTCGCCGGCACAATCTCTCTCGTCTCGTGCACCGCCGACGCCGAATCCCCCATGGTCGTTTCCACCGACTGGGTGGCGGAACGACTCGATGACGACAACCTCGTTCTGATCCAGGTCGGAGAGAAAGAACTCTACGACGCCGCCCACCTGCCCGGCGCTCACCACATGACACGCGAGATGATCGCCATCACCTCAGACGATGATCTCTCCGTCGAGTTGCCTCCCGTCGCCCATCTCGACTCCGTCTTCGAGTCCATCGGCGTCTCCGACGACTCCCGCATCGTCCTCTACTGGGGCGAGGACTGGGTCACCACTACGGCCCGCGTCTTCTTCACGCTCGACTACCTCGGCCTCGGCTCGCGTACCTCCATCATGGACGGCGGCCTGCCCGCGTGGGTCGACCAGGGACGCATCATTACCGCCGCGCTGCCCGAGGCGCACATGGGCTCGATCACGCCCAACCCGCGCCAGGATCTCGTCGTTCACGCCGATTGGCTCGCCGATCGCCTCGATGACCCCGCTGTCGTCCTCCTCGACGCCCGAGGCCCCGAGTATTTCACCGGCGAATTAGCCCCCGATGGCTACCGCGCCGGCCATATCCCCTCCGCCTTCAGCATGCCCTACGAAGACCTGCTCGATCAGGAGACCCTGACTTTCAAGGACGCCGAAACGCTCCAGGCTCTCTTCGCTTCCGCCGGCGCCGGGCCTGACTCTCGGCTCGTCTCCTATTGCCACGTCGGACAACGCGCCAGCGTCGTCTATTTCATCGCCCGCACTTTGGGCTACGACGTCAGCCTCTACGATGGTTCCATCAACGATTGGGGCCACCGCGAGGACCTCCCGATGCAGACCTCTACTGGCATCTGAATGACGAGGAGTGTCTTCGTCGCCATCGTCGCCGGCCTGACGCTCTGCGGCTTCTTAGCCGCAGAATGGGTCGAAGACCGTCAGAGCGCAGAGCCCTGACCCGAACACGGAGCCCCTGCATGCTGGACAAGGTGAACCTGGCCGAGAAGTTCTCGCTCTTCAGCGAGCATTGGAGCCCCAAGATCGTCGGGGAGCTGAACGACTTCCACGTGAAACTCGCCAGGCTGAAAGGCGAGTTCGTTTGGCACCATCACGAAGACGAGGACGAGTTGTTCCTCGTCGTAAAGGGCAGGCTCCAGATGCGGCTTCGCGACCGCGACATCTGGCTCGAAGAGGGAGAGTTCGTGATCATCCCGCGCGGCGTCGAGCACCTGCCGGTGGCTCCTGAGGAAGCGCAGGTACTCCTGTTCGAGCCAAAGTCGACTCTCAACACCGGAAACATCCAAAACGAACGGACCGTCGGCGAGCCCGACAGGATCTAGGCGGTTTCACGGCCCGTCACCTCCGTGTGCGCCGCCCCCGGCACGGGCGTCCGGCGCCGCAAGCCGACCGCGAGCGTACCCAGGACCACGAACAGAGAGCCGATCCAGCTCCACAGATTCAAGAATTCGCCGAAGAACAACATGCCCCACAACGCTACTAACAGGATCTGCGAGTAGCCCACGGCCATCGCACGCCCGGCGCGCTCGAGGCTCAAGCCCTTGGTGAGGTAGACCTGTGCGATCTGCGTGCTGACGCCAACGCCGATCAACAGAAGCCACTGCCCGCCCTGCGGCCAGGTGAAGCCGGAGATGAAGGGCAGAGTGGCCGGAACCGTGACCAGCGGAAAGTAGAAAACGATGACCAGCGGGTGTTCGGTCTTGCTCGCCTCCCGCACCGCCACGTAGGCGAGCGCGCTCACCATAGCGCCGGCAAGAGCGACGCCGACGCCGACGGGATCGATCTGCGACGCAGCGTTTCCGAACAGGAAGCCCGGCCGCACCACGAGGACGACGCCCAGGAAGCTGACCAATATCGGGACGAGGACCTTGGGCGTGATGCGTTCGTGTAGCAGCAGGGCGGCGAATACCGCTGTCCAGAGCGGGTTCGTGTAGTGGAGGACGGTCGCCTCGGCGATGGGAAGCCGTGTAAGGGCGAAGTAGAAGCAGGAAAGCGCCGCAAACCCGAACAGCCCGCGCAGGATCAAGATCCATTTCCGATTGCCCCATGGCGATACCCGTGCCCGCCTGACAAGCCAGTAGCTGAGAACCAGGCTCACGACGCCACGGGCCAGCACGATCTCCTGACTCGGAAGCCCCCGGCCCGCCGCCTTCACCATCAAGCTCATCAGGCTGAAGAAGAATGCGCTGGCCAGCATGTAGCGCACGCCTGGCGGAACCGTGAAACGCCCGGCGAACGTCTCGGATGTGCCACTCATGCGTCGAATGTAGCCGCAGCGCGAGGGGGGCGGGATGGGGTTAGGGATGGGACGGGGGTCATCTCGCTCCATGTCGCGCCGGACGGGCAAGCAGGCGGGACGGGCAATCGCGCTCCAAATATCCGCTCGACGACCCCCGCCCCATCCCTGTAGCCGCGGTAATAACTGCAAGTTCGAACTTGTTACCGCGAATAGGAGGGCACGGCGGGGAACCCCTTCAATTGCCGAAGGGAGGGCGCGACGGGGGCCACGAGCGGCCGGAGCCGCGTCAGGGAGGGCGCAGCGGGGACACTCGAGCGGATATTTGGAGCGCCCCGGCCCATCACGCCCTCCAGCCCGTCCGGCGCGACATGGAGCGAGAGAGTCCCCGCTGTGCCCGACCGCCTGACGCGGCTCCCGCCGCTCGTGGCCCCCGTCGCGCCCGACCCACCGCGGAAACCGAACTCAAAACCCCGCCGCGCCCTCCGCCCCGCCCGCGCTTGTGAAGGATGCGGCGGGAGCCTTAGCTTGCAGACGATGCAGGACTACTGTGTGGAGTCGGCTTGATGGCGGGGCGGAACGGAGTTTTCAACTACGCCCGTATCATATCGGGACAGGCCAAGGGCCGCCCCGGCCGGGTGGCGAACATCCTCTGGCACGCGGCCAGCTGGGTCGTCACCAACATCACCGTCACGATGTTCTGGATCTTCCTGAACGTCTTCAACCGGACGAAGGTCTTCGGCCGCGAGAACGTCGGCGGGGAACCAAACACCGTCCTGCTGTCGAACCATCAGTCGATGATCGACAGCTTTCCAATCGGTGTCGCCGCCTACTACCCCAAGTCGATCATCAAGCCGTACCTGATTCCCTGGCAGCCGGCGGCCTCGGAGAACTTCTTCAAGCATCCGATCCTCGCCTTTCTCTCGTCCCACTGGCGCTGCATCCCGGTGCGCCCCGGCAGGCGCGACCTCAAGGCACTCGTTCGTATGATCGAGATCCTGCCTAAGGGAACGATGATGCTGTTCCCCGAGGGGACTCGGAGCCGGACCGGCGAAGTGGGGGACGGTCGGCCCGGCGCCGGCCTATTGGTACTGGCGACGCGGCCCCGGGTGATCCCCGTTGCGATCGAGGGGATGCGGGACGTACTGCCGATCGGGAACAAGATCCCGAGGATCGGCAAGCGCCTGTACATCAGCTACGGAAAACCGGTCGATTACTCCGAGTTCCTCGATAAGCCGCGCACCCGCGAGACGGCCCAGGCCCTGGTCGATAAAGTGATGGACCAGATCCGCATTCAACACGCGGAGATACAACGCCTGCGCAGCGAGGCCCTGGAAAAGAACCGATAGCAGTCGACGAAAACATCATGCGACTCTCTCCAATCCTGGCGCTCGTGTTTTTTGTTACCGGTTGCGCAGAGCAGGCGGATCGCCCCGAGCAGCCAACCCTGCAGGCGATCTCGCTACTCGGCAACTCGCTCTTTCCGCCGGAGCTGCCGCCAGACATCCTCGAGGACCGCGAAGCAAGACTGACCCAGGCCCGCGCCGACTTCGAGCGCGATCCCGACGACGCCGATGCCATCATCTGGTTCGGCCGCCGCACGGCCTACCTCGGCGAGTACAGGGATGCCATCTCCATCTACTCCGAGGGCATCGCGAAGTACCCGGACGACGCTCGATTTTACCGGCATCGCGGCCACCGCTTCATCAGTGTCCGTGATTTCGATCGGGCCATCACCGACCTCGAGACCGCCGCCCGTCTCGTCCGCGGCACCGATGACCAGGTCGAGCCCGACGGCCTCCCGAACGCGCGCAACATCCCAACCAGCACGCTGCACTCGAACATCTGGTACCACCTCGGGCTCGCCCACTACCTAGAGGGCGACTTCGAGAGCGCCCTGCGCGCCTACCGCGAGTGCATGAAAGTCTCCAACAATCCCGACATGCTGGTCGCCACCTCGCACTGGCTTTATATGACGTTGCGACGGATGGGTCGCGACGAGGACGCCGCGGCGGTGCTGGAACCGATCGCTTCGGACATGGACATCATCGAGAACGACGGCTACCACCGGCTGCTGCTCATGTACAAGGGCGAGCTGACACCGGAGCTGTTGCTCGAAGAGGTCGGGTCGGCCGACGGCATCCAAAACGCGACCCTGGGATACGGGATCGGCAATTGGCACTACTACAACGGGTCCGCCGAAGAGGCGACTCGCATTTTGCGCGATATTCTGGAGGGGCCTCAATGGTCCGCCTTCGGCTACATCGCCGCCGAAGCCGATATCCGCCGCATGCTCGACTCGGCGACCATTTAGGGCCCCCATATCACCATGACAATGAGTGATTCGCACCGGTACACGAATAAGCTGATCGAGGAGACCAGTCCTTACCTGCTACAGCACGCGCACAACCCCGTCGACTGGTACCCGTGGGGTGAGGAAGCCCTGGGGCGCGCGAAGGCGGAGGATAGGCTCATCCTTTTGAGCATCGGCTACTCGGCCTGCCACTGGTGCCACGTGATGGAGCGAGAGTCGTTCGAGGACGCGTCGATCGCCGACCTGATGAACGACAACTTCGTGAACATCAAAGTCGACCGGGAAGAGCGGCCGGACCTCGACGAGATCTACATGGCGGCAACGGTAACGATGAACCGCGGTCACGGCGGCTGGCCGATGACCGTCTTCTTGACGCCCGACCTCGAGCCCGTGTTCGCCGGCACCTACTTCCCGCCCAGCGACAGGCACGGACACCCGGGCTTCCCTTCGGTGCTCAATCAAATAACACGGGCCTGGCGAGAAGACCGTGACACCCTGAGGACGCGGGCCGGTCAGTTCGCCGAGCACCTGCGAAACAGTAAGACCCTCGGGCCTCCGCTCGCCGTCGGCGAAGCAGAACTGAAGCTGGCGCTGGAGAGTTACGCGGACGACTTCGACGCCCGGCACGGCGGATTTGGCTCGGCCCCCAAGTTTCCTCCCGCCGTCGGTCTCTCGCTGCTACTGCGGCTCGACCGGCGCTTCGGCGATCCGCGGGCCACGGCGATGGTGCGAAAGACGCTCGAAGCGATGGCTGCGGGCGGGATGTACGATCACGTGGGCGGTGGTTTCGCACGCTATTCTACCGACGCGCGCTGGTTGGTGCCCCACTTCGAGAAGATGCTCTACGACAACGCGCTGCTCGTGAAGGCGTACCTGGAAGGGTACCAAGTCACGGGCGAGCCGTCGTTCGAACGGGTTGCTCGAGAGACGCTCGACTACGTGTTGCGGGAGATGACAGCTGCCGAGGGAGGGTTTTTCTCCTCAACCGACGCCGACTCGGAAGGCGTGGAGGGGAAATTCTTCGTCTGGACGCCCGAGCAGGTCGCCCAGGTCCTCGACGAAGAAGAGGCCCGCCACTTCGATGCCTACTACGACATCACGCTAGCCGGCAACTGGGAAGGCAAGAACATTCCCAATACGCCGCGCTCGCTAACCGAGGTCGCGGGACAACTCGGGGTCACGCCAGAGGAACTGCAGCGCTCCCTCGACGCGGCACGCGCCAAGATGTACCAAGCGCGTTCGAAACGAGTGAAGCCCGGCCTAGATGACAAGATCCTCACCGCTTGGAACGGATTGATGATCGGCGCCATGGCCGAGGGTTACCGCGTGCTCGGTGACTCGCGCTACTTCGAGGCTGCCGAGCGGGCCGCAGAATTCGTGATGGTGACGCTCTCTCGCGAAGACGGCGGCCTGCTCCGCACCAGTCGAGAGGGGAAGGCGCACCTCGACGCGTACTTGGAAGACTACGCCTACCTGAGCGAAGGGCTCCTCGACCTGTACGAGGCGAGCGGTGACGCGCGCTGGCTACGCGAGGCGGAGCGCCTGCTCGAATGCGTACTCGCCGATTTCGCCGACGACGCGACCGGTCTGTTCTACAACACGGCGCGCGGCCACGAGAAGCTCATTATGCGGTATCAGGACGGCGCCGATGGAGCGACGCCTTCGGGCAACGGTGTAGCCGCGAACGCTTTGGCGCGCATCTCGTACCATCTCGATCGAACCGACCTGCGCCACGCGGCGATACGCGCCATCGCCGCGTACGGCCCGCAGATCACCCGCTACCCACGCGGCTTCGCGAAGAGCCTTTGCGTCGTCGATTTCCTACTCGAAGGACCGGCGGAACTCGCGTTCGTCGGCATGAGCGGCTCGCAAGATCTCGAGGCCCTGTTACGCGAAGCGGCCAAGCACTTCCTGCCAAGCCGGATACAGGCGGTTTTTGATCCCTCGGCGCCCGGCGGCGCGGCGGAGCTGCCGCTTCTGGCCGGCAAGGACCTGGTGGACGGAAAGGCGGCCCTCTACGTATGCCGCGACTTCGCATGCCAGAGGCCGCTGACCGACCCCGCGAACATCGCGCCGCAGCTCGGAGCGGACGCCGTTCCAACTCCCGACCGGAAGACGACGATCGCCATCAGGCTGCCGGGGCGAGCGACGGCGGAAGGCACGTCGCGCTACGCCGACCGCTTCGACCCCAACGGCTACACCGGGCTCGGGTCGACCGGGCTGACGACGAGCCGCCTGGGCTTCGGCGGCTACCGCGTTCACGACAAGGAACCGCGGCACCGTGACGCGCTGGTGCGAGCCCTGCGCTCGGGCGTCAACCTTGTCGACACCTCGACCAACTACCTTGACGGCTCCAGCGAGCGTCTGGTCGGCAGCGTCGTGCAACAATTGGTCGACGCCGGTGAACTTACCCGCGACCAGATCATCGTCGTCTCGAAGATCGGCTACATCCAGGGTACGAGTTACGAGATGGCGAGGGAACGCGAGGCGCGCGAGACCCCCTACCCGGAGGTCGTCAAGTACGAAGAGGGCCTCTGGCATTGCATTCACCCCGAGTTCCTCGAGGACCAACTGCAGCGTTCGCTCGACCGCCTCGAGCTCGACACGCTCGATCTCTGCCTGTTGCACAACCCCGAATACTTTCTCGCCGATGCCGCGCGCCGCGCTGTGCCTCTGACGGAAGCGCGAGACGAAATGGACCGTCGCATGAAAGAGGCGTTTGCTTTCCTGGAGACCCAGGTCGCAGACGGGCGGATCGGCTTTTACGGAGTCTCCTCCAACACGGCCGGCTCGCCAGCATCCGACGCCGATGCGATCTCTCTCACTCGCATGCTCGCCGCGGCGAAGCAAGCCGCCGGCGACGGACACCATTTCCGGGCGCTCCAGCTGCCTGTGAATCTCCTCGAAATCGGCGCGCTCTTCGAACACAACAACGGACCCAACGACGAGCTGACCGCCCTCCAATTCGCCGAGGCCGAAACCATCGCCGTCCTGGCCAACCGCCCGCTGAATTCCTTCAAGAATGGAACTCTGCTGCGCCTGGCTAACGTCACCGTCGAGGAGAACGGAAACTCCCTCGAGGAAACGCTCGACCGGGTCCGCGACCTGGAGATGACCTTCCAGCTCGAGATAGCCCCGAAGTTGCAGACCGCTCCCGACTCGCTAGACCCCAGCCAGTACTTTGAGCTTGCCGAGCGACTGAGCGAGCTGCAGCCCGTCGTCACCGGGCTCGCTCACTGGTCCCAGGTGCAAGCCCAGATAACTTTCGCGACACAGACTATCGCGGCGGCGCTGGATCGAGGATTGGAGGGCGAGCTGTATGATCGTTGGGCCGACTGGCGCGACAGCTATTTGCCGGAACTCGAGGAGGCGTTGCGCGAGCTCGGCCGACAGGCGGCCGAACGAACGCAGACTCGTAACGCCGCGTTGAGCGCGGCCATCAATCGGTCATTCCCTGAGGAGAAGCGATCGGAAACACTATCGCGGAAAGCGCTCTGGACGGTGGTGAGTACTCCCGGCGTCTCCTGCGCGCTCAACGGCATGCGCAGCGCCAACTACGTCGATGACTCCCTAGCTGTCCTGACCTGGCCCGCCCTGACAGAAGTGGAGGATATATATCGAGCGGCTCAAGACGCGACTGACCAGTGATTGCTGGTCATTGACTACTGCTCACCCAGCATCTGCTCGAGAATCGCCGGGCCGGACTGGCCGGCGAGCATCACCATCCGATCTACCGACTCCTTCATCTCGGACCTCAGCGTCTCAACCATCGTCCCGTCGCTGACAACCGAGTGGGCGTTGAGCCGCCGGACGAGCCTGATGAAGAAATCCACTTCTGAGCGGAGACCGATGTAGACGCGCCGCTCGGAGAGCACCCTGTGGCCGAGCCGCCATACGCCCAGGCCAATCATCAATATGCCGGTCAGAACCATGATCAGCGGGGTCCACGGCTCCTCCAGAACGGCCACGGGCAAGACGGCGATGATAACGCCGCCGATAACCAGGATCTGATCAATCGCTGAGCGTAGAGACATTCCGGCTCCCCTCTCAGGAATCATCCGGCGCCATGCGGCCAAGGCGGCCCCACAACGGGTCAAATCTAGCCAATCGCGCTAGGCAGTACCAACACTCACGGCGAGATAGCCGTCACGTCTCGAGGCGCGGCGCGGCGTCGAGCACTTCCTGCGACACTTCCGATTCGAACGGCTTGAAATTCTCAACGAACATCGTCGCCAGCTTCTGGGCCTGTTCATCGTAGGCGGTCGGGTCCGGCCAGGTCGATCGCGGCTGCAGCACCTCCGAAGGAACGCCCGGTACGGACTCGGGCACCTGCACGCCGAAGATCGGGTCCTCCTTCATCGGGACGTCAGAGAGCGTGCCATCCAGTACGGCGCGCACCATCGCCCTCGTGTACGGCAGGCTCATTCGCTGGCCCGTCCCGTACGGGCCACCGCTCCATCCCGTGTTGATTAGCCAGGCCTGCACGTCGTGCTTCGCCATCTTCGCGCCCAGCAGGTCCGCGTAGACCGACGGCTTGAGCGCCATGAACGGCGCGCCGAAGCAGGCGCTGAACGTCGCCTGTGGCTCGGTCACGCCCCGCTCGGTGCCCGCGACCTTGGCCGTGTAGCCCGACAAGAAGTGGTACATCGCCTGGGCCTGGCTCATTCGAGCCACCGGCGGCAACACCCCGAAAGCGTCTGCCGTGAGCATGACAATGTTTCGCGGGTGGCCCGCCCTCCCGGTGCGCGACGCGTTGGGAATGCGCTCCAGCGGGTAGGAGGCTCGCGTGTTCTCGGTAAAGGCGTCGCTATCCAGGTCGAGCCATCGAGAGCGCGTGTCGATCGACACGTTCTCGAGGATCGTTCCGAACATCTCGGTCGTCGCGTAGATCTCTGGCTCGGTTTCCGGATTAAGGCGGATCACTTTCGCGTAGCAGCCGCCCTCGAAGTTGAACACGCCCTCATCGCTCCAGCCATGTTCATCGTCTCCGATCAGGGTGCGGTGCGGGTCCGCCGACAGCGTGGTCTTTCCCGTGCCCGATAGCCCGAAGAAAATGGTTACGTCGTTCTCGTCCTTCCCGTAGTTCGCGGAGCAGTGCATCGAGAGCACGCCCTGGGTCGGCAACATGTAGTTCATCACGGTGAACATGGACTTCTTGATCTCACCGGCATACGCGGTGCCACCGATGATGGCTTCGCGCCGGCCGAAATGAACCAGGACGAACACCTCGGAGCGGGTCCCATCCATACTCGGGTCGGCATTGAAGCCGGGCGCGTGGATCACGTGGAACTTCGGCTCGTGACGGGCGAGTTTTTCGGGGTCGCGCTCACGCAAGAACATGTTGCGGGCGAACAGCTTGTGCCACGCACTCTCGGTGATGACTCGGATCGGCAGCTGCGTGGCGGGGTCGGCTCCCACGTAGCAGTCCTCGATATAGAGGTCCTTGCCCTGCAAGTAGGCGGCCAGTCGCGCTCGCAGGGCGTGGTAGCGCTCCTCGTCGAACGGCTGATTCACGTTTCCCCACCAAATCTTGTCTTCGCTCGACGGCTCGCGAACGACGTACTTGTCGTTGGGGGATCGCCCGGTGTACTGGCCGGTGCGAACCACCAGCGTCCCGTTCTGCGCCAGCAACGCCTCGTGCCGCTGGAGAGCGTGCTCGTAGAGCGTTGGCGTGTTCAGGTTCCACCACACCGTGTTGACGTTGCGAATACCCAGCTCTTCCAAGCCGCGCTGGCCCTCGATCCGTCCTTGCTCCTTCATCTAGACCTCCGCCTGCGATGAACCCGCCGCGATCAAAAGTAGTAGCGCAAAGTAAAGCGATAGAGACTGGTGTCCACGGAGTCGTCGGAATCCCGGAGGTTCGACCGCGCCAACGTTGTCTCCAGGCCGATGTTGAAATCCGCCCGCCCCGTGTATGACAGCCGCCAACCGCCAATCCAAGAGTTATCGAAGAGGTCCTCGCCCTGTTCGTTGAAGCTGTCGTACCGGAAGCTCAGCAATAAGCCGATCGGCCAACGGGTGCCCGCCCCGAAGTCCACGCCGGCCGTTCCCCCCAGCCGCACGGTCGTCTCCCGGCTGTCGATGTCGCGGAAAGGGTCGCCCGACCCGAGCTCGCCGATAGCGGTGAACCCGAACCACTTGCTGGGGCTGTAGGCCATCCGCAGGCCACCCGATAACCTCAGGTTGCTACCCTCCTGCAGGAGGCCATTGTCACCGCCCGGCTCGAAGCCTTCATTAACGACTTTGCGGACGAAATTGAGCGGGGCGATGATGATGAGCTCATTCGATGCGGCTTCCGCTACCGCGGAAAGCAGGAACTCCTCGTTCTGCAGCAGCTTGACCGTAGCGCCACCCCGCAGTCCATAGACCGAGGAGATGCCCTGTGCCACGATCGATTGCTCGTCCGTGCCTATTCGGGCGACGCCACTGCCCCCGAGGCGGAGCGCCAGCCGGTTTCCGATCGCCTGCTGATACTCGAACTCCAAGATGCCGAACACCATGTCGCCCTGCAAAGTACGGATGGTGTCACCAATCAGGCCCAACAGGGGCACGCGGAGCGCGATCGCTAAGCCGACACCCGTGGCGTTGCGCACGTACGTGGTCACGAACGGCGATCCTACGTTGACCGAAGGAGTGAATGTATAGCCGTTGAGCTCGCGCCGGTTCCGCCACTCGCGCTCGCCAGTCACCGACTGGCAACTGAGGTCGGAGGCGAGCCCCATCGTCAACATCAGGCCGAGTCCGGCCACAACGGCTGCGGAGTCCCACCGCAGCCCGCTTCGCTGGATATCCACGGTGCTACCCTTCCGGTTTTGGATGTTCCTGTGTTGCCGCCAACGATGCCCCTTCCGACTGGGCGACGCAACGGGAGACGGCAGCACCGCTCCCGGGCACCCGAGGCTGCACTGCGACAAGGAACCGACCGCCTTGGCGTGCCGTTGAATGTAGCGACCCAAGGACTAATTGTTAGCGCGCTCAAGACATTCCAGCGGTCCGGCGAGCCGCGGTGGCGGCAGCGGGCCGACAGCGTGAGAGAATAGACAGGTGACTCAAATTCTAGATCCAGCAGGAGGACGCACGATGTATCGATTGCGACTTCCCATCCTTTGTCTCGCCCTGGCTTTCAGCGCCTGCAAGGTGGGCCCCGACTACGTGGAGCCCGAGGTCGGCCTGAATGACGACTGGTATGCCGCCGTGGAAACGGAGATGGACGAGGCGGAGCCGGACATCGAGAAGTGGTGGGAGACCCTCGGGGACACGACGCTGACCAGCCTCATCAAAGAGGCCGAGCTGGCCAACCTGGACCTGCGGTTCGCCGTGGCCCGGGTAGCCGAGGTTCGGGCGCTACGGGGGATCGCCAAGGGTGATCTCTACCCGGACCTGGTCCTGGACGGCGCCTACTCGTACACGAAGATGAGCGAGAACAGCCCGCTGGGGCAGATCATCGCCGGCAGCGAGAGCGGGGTCGAGCCGTTCAGCCAGTGGGAGACGCAGGCAAGCTCCTTCTGGGAGATCGACCTGTTCGGGCGGATCCGCCGCAGCGTCGAGGCGGCGACGGCTGCGTTCGAGGCCAGCATAGAGGACTACCGCGATGTTCTGGTGTCGCTCTACGCCGAAGTCGCCCTCAACTATGTCGAAGTTCGCTCCCTGCAGAGGCGGCTGAACTTCGCCCGCCAGAACGTCGCGGCGCAGCGCGAGAGCCTCGAGCTGACCCGCGATCGATTCGAATCGGGCCTGACCTCAGCCCTCGACGTGGCCCAGGCGGAGCAGAACCTGGCGCAGACCGAATCGACCATCCCGACGCTCGAGTCGCGTCTCAACGCGGCGTTCAACCGCCTATCGGTGTTGCTCGCCGAGCAACCGGGCGCGATGCACACCAGGCTAATGCCGGGCGACGGAGTCATCCCGACGGAGCCGTCCGACATCATGGCGGGCGTTCCCGCCGACGTGCTTCGCCGGCGCCCGGACGTGCGCAGCGCCGAGCGCCAGCTGGCCGCCCAAACGGCCCGGATCGGTGTGGCGACCGCGGACCTCTATCCCACCTTCTCGATCGGCGGCTTCATTCAAACGGTAGCCGGTACGTTCTCGGGGCAGTTCGAGGAAGAGAGCCTCGGCTGGGGCATCGTCCCGGGCTTCCGATGGGACCTGTTTCAGGGCGGGAAGATCCGCAACAACATCCGCGCCGAGGAAGCTCGGACCGAACAGGCGCTTTACACCTATCACCAGTCCATACTGGTCGCGCTGGAGGAGGTCGAGGACGCGATGGTCTCCTACGATCGGGAGCGCGTTCGCCGGGCGCGCCTCCAAGAGGCCGCCGACGCCAGCCAGCGGGCCGTGGACCTGGTCCGTACACAGTACATCTCGGGCCTGACCAACTTCCAGAACCTCCTCGATACGCAGAGATCTTTGTTCCGTCAGCAGGATGAGCTGGCGGAGAGCGAGGGCCAGGTGCTCCAGAACCTGATCCTTCTCAACCGGTCGCTGGGTGGAGGTTGGTCGCTGGAGGAGGTCGCGCCCGACCAGATGAGCAGCTCGCCGGACGGAACCAATTCAGAGAGCGGCACCGACAGTGAACCGCAATCTTCTTCTCAGGAGAGTGGAAGTGAGGGATTGAATAAATGAACCAGCTTAGCAAGTCCGGACTGACCCTGGTGGCCGGCGCGCTCATCTGCGCGTGCGGCGGAAGTACTGCCGAGGGTCCGCCGCCACCGCAGGTCACGGTGACAACGCCGGAACGCCGTGACGTCCAGACCTACTCCGAGTTCACGGGCACGACCCGGGCCATCGAGTACGCCGAAATTCGGGCGCGCGTCGCGGGCACGCTCGAGCAGATGCGTTTCGAGCCCGCCCGCTTCGTTGAAGCGGGCGACGTCCTCTTCATCATCGAGCCGGAGCCCTACAAGGCCGCGTTCGATGAGGCCAGCGCGGCCGTCGCTTCCGCCGAGAGCGAGCTGGCCCGGGCCGAGTCGGACCTGGTTCGCATACAACAGGCGATCCAGTCCAACGCCGTCAGCCAGCAGGACCTCGATCGAGCCCAGGCCACCCGAGACCAGGCCGAGGCCGCCAAGCTGGGCGCCCGGGCCCGGCTCGACAACGCCCAGATCAACCTCAGCTACACGCGGGTCACGACGCCCATACCCGGTCAGGCGAGCCGGAATTTCGTCGACATCGGGAACCTGGTGGGCTCCGGTGAGGCCACGCTCCTCACGACCGTGACCCGTATCGACCCCATCTTCGTCTACTTCGACGCGCCCGAGCAGCTGGTCCTCGCCTTCACGGCGGCGCGGCGCGACTCCACGCTCACCGAGGAAGAATTGGCACAGGTCGGCAAAGTCCTGGTCGCCACCGCCGCTGATACGGCCTATGCCCACGAAGGCGAGATCGACTTCATCGACAACACGGTAAACCCCGCCACCGGCACCATCGAGCTTCGCGCCGTGATACAGAACTCCGAGACCATCTTGTTCCCGGGACTGTTCGTGCGCGTTCGCGTGATGGGCTCGATCCGACCCGATGCCGTCCTGGTGGAGGAGCGCGCCATCGGCACCGACCTGGGCGGTAAGTACGTGCTCACCGTCGACGAAGAGAACCTGGTGCAGCAACTCTACGTGACCCTGGGACCGATCCAGGATGACGGAACGGTCGTCATCGAGAGTGGTCTCGACGGTACCGAAAGTTATATCGTGAATGGCATTTTGCGCGCGCGCCCCGGATTCCCGGTGACGCCACAAACGGAAGGCGAACTGGCCGCGCAGACCGGCGCGGAGGGGAGCTGAACCATGGGTGCCTTCAGCTCGATGTTCATCAACAGGCCGATCATGGCGATGGTCATCGCCATCGTGATCGTCTTGATGGGGGCGCTTTCCATCCCGCTCCTCCCCGTGGCAAGCATGCCGGACATCACTCCGCCAACGGTAAAAGTCACGACCTCTTATCCGGGCGCCAACGCCAACGTGGTAGAGGAGACCGTCACCGCGCCGATCGAGCAGGAGATCAACGGCGTGGAAAACATGCTCTACATGGCTTCCAAGAGCGGCAGCGATGGGAGCCTCGACATCACGGTCACCTTCGCCATCGGAACGGAGCCCGACATGTCGACGGTGCTCACCCAGAACCGGGTGAACATCGCCATGCCGGTGCTTCCCGAGGATGTCACGCGACAGGGCGTGAAGGTCGAGAAGCAGTCGACTTCGATGGTCATGGTGGTGGCGCTCGTATCACCCGACGGCCGCTACGACGACGTCTTCTTGAGCAACTACTCGACGACTCAGATCAAGGACGCGCTGGCCCGGCTCAACGGCGTGGGCGAGGTCACGGTCTTCGGCGCCAAAGACTTCGGCATGCGGATCTGGATCGATCCGGCCAAGCTCAAGGCGCGCGACCTCACCTCCGACGACGTGATCGGGGCGCTGCGCGAGCAGAACGTCCAGGTCGCGGCGGGCCAGATCGGCGCGCCGCCCACGCAGAGCGGACAGAACTTCCAATACAACATCACGACCCTGGGCCGGCTGGCCGACGTCGAGCAGTTCGAGAACATCATCGTGAAGGTCGGCTTGAGAGGCGAGTTGGTGCGACTCAGAGACGTGGCCAGGGTCGAGCTCGGCTCGCAGAACTACACCTGGTATGCGGAGCTGGACGCTGGGCCTTCCAGCATCCTGGGCATCTACCAGCTGCCCGGCTCCAACGCCGTCGACGTGGCGAACCAGGTCGTCAGCACGATGGAGCAGCTCGCGCCGCGGTTCCCCCAGGGCCTCGAGTACACGGTGCCCTACGACACCACACGTTACATCAAGCAGTCGATCAAGGAAGTGATCGTCACGTTGATACAGGCGCTGGCCCTGGTGATCCTGGTGGTCTTCATCTTCCTGCAGGACTTCCGGACCACGCTGATCCCATCTATCGCCATCCCGGTCTCGCTAATCGGGACCTTCGCTGTGATGTTGCTCGCGGGATTATCGATCAACAACCTGAGCCTGTTCGGCCTGATCCTCGCCATCGGCATCGTTGTCGACGACGCGATCATGGTGGTGGAGAACACCACGCGCCTGATGATCGATGAAGGGCTTCCGCCCAAGGAGGCCGCCAGCAAGACGATGTACGAGGTCGGCGGAGCCGTGGTAGCGACGACGCTGGTGCTGCTGGCCGTGTTCATCCCCACCATGGTCATGCCGGGACTGACGGGCCGGCTGTACCGGCAGTTCGCCACGACCATCTCGGTGGCCACCGTCTTTTCGTCAATCAACGCCCTGACGCTCACACCGGCTCTCTGCGGGATGCTGTTGAAGGCGCCCACGGAGGGACAGAAACAGGGTCGCATCTTCACCTGGTTCAACAACCGCTTCGACCGCATGACCGCCGGCTACATGGGGGTCGTGAACCGCATCGTCAGGAAGGGCGCCTTCATGATGGCCGCCTTCGCCGTGATGGTGGTCCTCATGCTGGTGGGCTTCAGCAAGCTGCCCGGCGGTTTCGTACCCGGCGAGGACGAGGGATACTTCTTCGTGGACGCGGAGCTCCCGGCCGGCGCCTCGCTGGAACGTACAACCGATGTCATGGACCGGGTGAACGAGATCCTCATGGCGACGCCCGGCGTGCAGAACGTCATCACGGTCGGCGGTTACTCGCTACTGAACGGCGTCGCGTCCGTGAACACCGGCTTCTCCATCGTCACGCTGGACCACTGGGACGACCGATCCGGGTTCGCCATGAGCCTCTGGGGCCTGCTTAGGCAAGCCCAACCCCAGCTTTCCCAGATCCGCGAAGGAACCGTGTTCGGGTTCCCGCCACCGCCGATCCAGGGTCTGGGAGCCGCCGGCGGCTTCGAGATGCAGCTCCAGGACAAGGGAGGAATCGGCCTCATCCAGCTGGAGACCTTTGCCAACGACCTGGTGGGGACGGGTAACGCGGACCCGGTCCTCACGCGCCTGAATCAGAACTTCCGCGCCAGCGTGCCGCAGCTCTACGCCGAGGTCGATAGGGAGAAGGTGAAGGCGCTGGGCATCCCGCTTCAGAGCGTGTTCAACACGCTCCAGGCCAACCTGGGTTCGGCCTACGTCAACGACTTCAACCTGTTCGGGCGCACGTGGAAGGTCATGGTCCAGGCCGACCAGGAATACCGGGCCCGCTCAGAGGACATCCAGCGCCTCGAGGTCCGGGACGCCGCGGGTAACATGATCCCCGTGGGTACGCTGGCCTCGGTCCGAGACACGGTGGGCCCCCAGACCATCAACCGGTTCAATCTGTACCGATCCGCCACTCTCACCGGCAGCCCGGAGCAAGGCTACTCCGACGGACAGGCCACGAACCGGATCGAGCAACTGGCCGGGCAAATTCTGCCGGCGCAGATGGACTACGAGTGGTCGGGCGTGACGTACCAGCAGAAGGCGGCGGGTAACCTGGCGCCGCTGATCTTCGGGCTCGCGATCATCTTCGCCTTCTTGTTCCTGGCGGCGCAGTACGAAAGCTGGGCGAACCCGATCTCGGTGATGCTGTCGGTGCCCATGGCAATCCTCGGCGCCGTGGCCTTCAGCCTGCTCCGCGGCCTGGTCCAGCCCATGGAGAACAACGTCTACACCCAGATCGGGATGGTCCTGCTCATCGCGCTCTCGGCCAAAACGGCGATCCTCATCGTCGAGTTCGCGAAACAGCAGCACGAAGGAGAAGGAAAGCCCTTCATCGAAGCAGCCATCGAAGCGGCGCGCCTCCGCTTCCGACCGATTCTCATGACCGCCTTCTCTTTCATCCTGGGCGTGATTCCGCTCGTCACCGCCACCGGCGCCGGCGCCCGCAGTCGAGTCTCACTCGGCACGGCGGTCTTTGGGGGGATGCTCATCTACACACTCCTCGGCGTCTTCTTCATCCCGGTGCTTTATGTGGTGGTGGAGCAGTTATGGACCAAACTTTTTAGGAGGGAAGGAAGGGCTAAGGCAGAAGTCGCCACAGCCGAAGTTTAGAAAAGGATGGGGACTGTGCGCTTCTACTCGGTACGCCCCGATCCCAGCATCCTAAGCAGCCCAACCAGGATCTCCGATATCCTCTCCAGAGCTTGCTTCCCATCTTCAATCTCGTCTCGATCCTTCGAACCGACTACCACTAGAACATCGAGAATCGCCGCGCACTCGAACGCCGACCCAGCGCAATTCGCAGGTACCGCGCTCGATCCCGTGTGGATATCTTGGCGTTCCCTTCAGCGATGTTGAGCGGGATGCTGAGAGCGGCGCGCTCTAGCTGCTTACGCGCCGACTCGCCGGGCGGGAGCGATGCGACGAGCTGCCGGCTCCAGGCGACGAAGAGAACGGATTGTTGGTAGACATCGAGGCGTTCGTGAGCAAAAGGCATGATAGAGGACACTGACGTGACTGTTTCGACAACGACAACGACAACGAGAAGCGAGAAAACACCACACAATAGGCGGGGACCGTCATCCGATTATCAACATCTTCTCGTTTCTCGTTGTCCTTGTCGTCGTCGACATAGTCGGACCGTCAGGTCCGACAAATCACAGTGCCGGCCTTCTGCTGCACCATCGGCTCCAGATCGGTCAAGGCTCCGATTGCGGCCCATCGGTGCGGGATCGACGCGAAAGCGCATGCCGCTTCGACCTTCGGGCGCATCGAACCCGAAGCGAAGCCGTGGGACCTCAGCTCCTCCGGCGTAGTCCGCCGAATCAAGCGCGCCTCCGGTTTGTCCCAGTCGAGGTACACCCCATCAACATCGGTGGCCATGATGAGGACGTCGGCCTCCAGTTGAGTGGCGAGCAGCGCGCTGGCGCGGTCCTTGTCGACCACGACGTCGGCTCCCTCCAGCGTCCCGTCATCCCGGTACATCGTCGGGATCCCGCCGCCGCCGGCGCAGATGACGATGACCCCGTTATCCAGCAACCACTGGATCGGCCGAATCTCGAAGACGCGCATCGGCACCGGGGATGGCACCACGCGCCGCCACTTCTTCCCTTCCGGCGCCACGGTCCATCCCCTTTCCGCGGCGAGCTTCTTTGCGTCGGCTTCGGAGTAAAGCGGGCCGATGGGCTTGGTGGGGTTCTGGAAAGCGGCATCGTCCCGGTCCACCTCCACCATCGTCAGGATGGTGGCGAACGGCTGCTCGAACGGAAGCAGGTTGCCCAGCTCCTGCTCGATCATATAGCCGATCATCCCCTCGGTCTGGGCCCCGAGCACGTCGAGCGGATACGGTTCGACCTTCTCGTAAGAAGCCGCCTGCAGGGCCAGCAGCCCGACCTGCGGGCCGTTTCCGTGAGTGATGGCGAGCTGGTGCTCGTGCGCCAGGGGTGCGAGGGCCTGGGCCGCGATCCTCACATTCTCGCGCTGGTTCTCCGACGTCATCGACTCGCCGCGCCGGAGAAGCGCGTTGCCGCCGAGGGCTACGACGATTCGCATCAGTCGCCCAACGTTGCGACCATGATGGCCTTGATCGAGTGCATCCGGTTCTCCGCCTGATCGAAGGCGACGGAACTCTCCGACTCGAACACATCTTCCGTCACCTCCATCCCGTCCAGCCCATGCTTCTTAAAGATCTCCTCGCCGACATTCGTCTCCCTGTTGTGGAAGGCAGGTAGACAGTGGAGCAGTTTCGCCGATGGATCGCCCGTCATCTCCATCAAGTCTGCGTTGATCTGGTACGGCCTCAGTAGCTCGATCCGTTCCGCCCACTTCTCAGCCGCCTCGCCCATGGAAAGCCAGACGTCGGTATAGAGGAAATCGGCATCTTTCACGCCTTCGTCTACGCTTTCGGTCACGGTGATCCGCGCGCCACTGTTCTCCGCCAGCGCGCGGCAGCGGCCGAGCAGATCGTCGTCTGGCCACAGCGGCTTGGGGCCTGCCAGGCGAACGTCCATTCCGAGCTTGGCGCCGCAAACGAGAAGCGAATTGGCGACATTGTTACGTGTGTCGCCCAAGTAGCAGAACGCGATCTCGTCGACTCTCTTGGAGCTGTGCTCCAGCATGGTCATGACGTCGGCGATCGCCTGCGTGGGATGGTACTCGTCCGTCAGGCCGTTCCACACCGGGACGCCCGAGTATACGGCCAGCTCTTCGACCTTGGTCTGTCCGAACCCGCGGTACTCGATCCCGTCGTACATGCGACCCAGCACCCGGGCCGTGTCCTTCATCGATTCTTTGTGCCCGATCTGCGTGCCCGTAGGCCCCAAATACGTGACGTGCGCCCCCTGATCGTAGGCCGCGACCTCGAAGGCGCAACGCGTGCGGGTCGACGTCTTCTCGAAGATCAGCGCGATGTTCTTCCCTTTCAGCCGCTGCTCCTCGGCCCCGGCATACTTACGCGCCTTGAGCGCTTTCGAGAACTCGAGCAGGTAAGTGATCTCCTCCGCCGTGTAATCTTCGAGCTTGAGAAAGCTCCGTCCCTTCAGGCCAACATTCATCTCCGGCTCCCGGTCAACACAGGCCAGCGCTATTGTTGCATGCCGGCCTGTTGGAAGTATGCCTCGAGTCGCTGGAAGAACGCATCGCGCTCCTCCGCGCTGGTAAAGAAGTCGAATCGGCCGGCGGCGCGCTCGACCCTCATCAGTTCCGTGAGGAAATTGTATACCGCGTTAGCGGCCCGCAGTTCGGCGACCAGTGCGGTGTTCTGGGCGTCGAGCAAATCGATGATCGAAGCGACGCCGCGGCTGTATGAGTCGCGGACAACCTCGAAATTGTTCCGAGCCGCTTCCGCCGCATCGCGCGACAGGTCGAGGTTGGCTCGGGCGGCGCCCATCGTGTGCAAAGCCGCACGGGCGCGTCCCTCGACACGTTGCGCCACAGACTGACGCTCGGTCTCGATGCTGGCCAGCTCCTCCGCTGCCTGCGCCTTCACATAGAATCGAGAAGCTCCCGTCAACAGCGGGTATCTGATGCCGACGCCGATTGTCCACCTCACATCGCCGGACGCGAGTCCCCCTTGGAAATCTGATCCGGCCCCACCCGTCGACAAGATCCCCTCGACGGAAGACTGCAAAGCGAGGCCGGGCAGGTAGAACGACCTGTCCGCCGACTGCAAGGCGCGCCGCTGTGCGGCCGCCAGAGCGTCCAGCGCTTTGACCTCCGGCGAGGCATCGACCGCCTCCTGGGCCATGAAGCTGCGGAAGACTCGGAAGCTCCTCAGGTCGTCGATGTATGGAACGAGCCGCTCCTCGCTGGTCAGCAGCTGCGGATCGTCCAGGTCCGCCTCCGCCGTGGCGAACCGTTCTTCCAGCGGACGATCGAGCAGGCGATTGAGCTCGATCTCGACCAGGTTCCGCACGGTGTTCGCGTTGATCACCGCCTGCCGATTGTTGGCGATTTGGTTCTCCCAACGATATACCTCGCCGGCGCTGGCCGTCCCGATCGAGCGCCTCAACTCCGCGAACTCCAGATTCTCGCGTGTGACGTTCAGGTTCTGTCTCTCGATCCCCTCAACCGTCTTCGACTTGAGCACATCCAGATAGGCGACCGCCGCATCAAACGCGACATCGAGCCAAAGCGTCTCCCGGCCCTGGGCTCGAGCTTCCTGCACCGACTTCTGCACCGACACGTTGGCCCAAGCGGGCTCTCCATAGATGAGCTGGGTGAGCGTGGCTGTACCTGTCAGCATCGTTTCGGGCCGCAGACCAAAGCTCGACTCGGCGCGCTCCGCGTCGACCAGGCTCCAGTCGGCGCCGATGTCGATCTGCGGGTAGAGATCGGATTTGGCGATACCGATGTTCTCCGATCCCGCCGCTACCGCTCGGTCGGCAGCCGCCAGGTCGAGATTCACTCTCACGACCTCCTGAACCGCGCTCTCCAGAGTCCACTCGCGCTCGGCCAGGTGCTGCTCGTCCGCAAACAGCTCTGCCTCCGTCATGACCTTCCACGGTGGGTAGATGCCGATGGCGCGCGCGGTCGCCATGTTGATCGCCAACCGTCTCTGCGCCGCGAACCCCACCTGCACCGTGCTGGGATCCTCGCCGAGCAAGATCCTCTGGATGTTGAGCGCCACGCGTCGAGCGACCCGCTGAACGAATCGCTCCGGCCGCTGGCCGGCAAGGATGCCCTCGGCGACCTCGTGATATCCGAACCACGAGAAGCTCGGGAGCTGCCGATCGATGAGACCCTGCACGAGTCCGGACCAATCCGCGTCCGACAACTGCAACTGAGGAAGCACGTAAACGGCATCGACCGTTTCGTCGTCCAACGCGGCAAGAGTCGACTCGACGGTGAGACCGACCGCAATGATGACCGCATCGAGATCGATCGCCTCACCGGCTGCCCGCAACCGCTCCGCCAGCTCCGGAATCGCTTCGACCTGCGGTCCGTTGATCAGGACAGCGAGACGCTCGAAGGGCACAATCTCCTGGAACGCCTGGATGTCGTTGGTCTGAGGTAGTGCGATGTAAGTCAAGTTGTCTATGCCGCTTCCACCACCTTCATCGATGTCCAGACCCTGGAGTGCCGCATCGAGAATGAGCGGCGTCACTACTGGTTTGGAAAGGTCCTGCCGCTGGGCGGCCACGTGCGAACTGATCGGGCCGAGAGTAACGATCAGGTCCACGGACCGGTCGACCAACAATCGATCGAGAGCCGCCTGGATCCCGGCGAGCGTCCAGTCGCCCTCCAAGTGCACATCGGCGGGCATTCGGACGTCAAACTCACCAGAGAGAAGGCTCAGGATCTCGCTCTCGAGAAAATCCGTAAAGTAACCGTGCCGCTGGTAGGGACCGTCGCTCACTAAACCGATGGTCACCGCACGTCGTTGACCGGACGCCTGGTCGGGAAGCAGCAGGCAGGTCAGGCACGCGAGGATAGCACCAAGTCGTAACAACATCAGACCTTGCCTCATCTCTTATGGTTCGCGACTGTCGGCCAATCGCCTCGCAGCGGGCCGGCCGGCGCCCTCCTAGATCTTACTTACGCTTGTGTGGCAAGAAGTTAAGCCGCGCGACCGTCATCGGGAAGAAGGGTCGGGGTACGCAATCGCGGCCTATTGCGGTCCCGCAGCCGACTGTATATTCACCGATACCGACGACAGACTACAGCGACGGCGAAGCGTTGAATCTCAAGGAGAGAGACTGATGCGACGGATCATAGGTGCATGCGCGTTCGCGCTTTTACTCGGACTCACGGCGTCGCTCGCCGGTTGTTCGGGCCTGACGGTCAATAGTGACTACGACCCCGACACCAACTTCACCGACTACCAGTCCTGGGCCTGGATCGTGCCGTCCGATTCCTCGAAGCAGAGGTTGCGTGACCCTCTCGTGGAGAGACGGGTGGTCCGGGCGATCGAGGACCAGCTCGAGGCCAAGGGTTACCAGAAAGCAACCACCGGCACTCCCGATTTCCTGGTCAACTTCTACGCATCATCCCAGCAGAAGGTGGACGTCAGCACCTATTACACGGGGTGGGGCTACTATGGCTGGTACGGAGGCACGTCCGTCGACGTTCGCCAGTGGGAGGAGGGCACGCTTGTCATCGACGTCATCGACTTCGACACCCAGGCCCTCAGTTGGCGCGGCTGGGCCAAGGGCGCGGTCGAGCGGTCGCTGTCGACGGACCAGATTACCCAGCGAGTCAACGACGTGATCGGGAAGGTCATGGACAGGTTCCCGCCCCAACCGTAGACAGTTGGATCGGCAGGGCAAAACGGGGGCCGGCTCCAGCCGGCCCCCTGTTTATTTGCTCCGAAGCCAGTTCCTGAACACGAGAAGCAGCTTCTCGACATCGCTCAGCTGGGCGCGCTCATCGATGACTCCGCGCAGCGTCGCCGGGTCGTTTGTGATGATGTTGTCCAGGCCGATATCGATCAGAGCCGCCATGCGGGAAGGGTCGTCTATCGTCCAGGCATGGATCTGCTTGCCGTTACGATGAACCGACCGCACCAGCCTCTCGGTTACCATCCGCTGGCTCACGCTCAAGAAGTCCACATGGAGGCCCGCTAGGTCGCCAAAGCTCCCGTAGACCATGTAGCCGACTTCCAGGTCCGGATTCAGTTCGCCGACGCGCACCACGGCTTGGTAGTCGAGGGACGCGACAATCGCCTGCGGGGTGAAGTCGTGCTCCTCCAGGATCCGCACGACCCGCTGGGCCAGCATCTGTTCGTGCCCCGTATACTTGAGCTCGATGTACAGTTTGATGCGATCGCGAGCGACTTCGATGACTTCTTCCAGCGTCGGGACCCGCTCGCCCGCGAACTCGGGCGCGAAGCGGCTGCCCACGTCAACGCCATCGAGCTCTGAGTACGTGATCTCCCATATCTTCCGATCCACGCCCGCCATGCGCATGAGATCTTCGTCGTGCAACAGAACCACCACGCCGTCGGCCGTCTCTTGAACGTCGATCTCGGCGTAGTCGGCCCCGTGCTCGATCGCCAATTCGATGGCGCTTATCGTGTTCTCCGGCGCGGCCAGCGAGCTACCGCGGTGGGCGGTGATGGCGACGTTGTCTTCGAGGCCGATCGTGCCCATCGCCGTGATCGTGGCCACAACGGCAACGATCACGACGGCGCCGAGCAAGCCGGCGATCCTGAGCGCGGTCTGCCGGCGCGTAAGCGGTGTCGGACTTTCGCCGGATCGCAGCAGCTGATCGAGTGCCGGCGCCGCTTGACCCTCTTCCACACGAATGTCGCAATAGAGGTGGGCCGTGATGAAGCTGCCCACGGCCAGGCCGAAATACACAACAAACTCCGCAACCAACAGGTATAGGACCATCAGGACGAAGACCGCGGCGATCGACACGTCGAGGTGGTCGCCCAGACGCGTCAACAGGAACGTGCCGGCGGCATCGAACGCCAGCGTGGCGACGGCCGCGACCAGCCCGACCACGGCCCACCAACCGCCGGCGACAGCGGCGACCCAACGCCACCGGCCGCTCACCATTCGGCGGCTGGCGCGGAGCGCTGCGACCGGGCCTCTTCGCTCGAAGAGCAGCGCCGGCACCGCGAAGATCCAGCGAACGAGAAGCACCAGAAACGCGGCCAGCGCGGCCGCCGCCAGAAGCACGGCTGTGACGGCAGCGACCCAGAAGACGGGAGGCCTCTCGCTAATCAGGTAGTTGATGTCATGACGGATGGGAAGAAGCCAGTGTGCCAGGGCGGCGAGCGAGACCGCCGCGGCGATGATTCCTCCATAGGCCGCCGCCTGTACGAGGGCGAGGCCGAGCAGCGAAGGCAGTCGCTTGAGCGAGATCCAGGCGGCATCCACCGCGCGGACTCGCTCTCCCGCCCGGGCGCCGATCCCGATGAGGACCAGGCCGACCTTCTCGGCGAACACGAGGGCGAGGGTCGTGGACAGCGCGATGAACGCGGTGGCCAGCCCGACCGCCGAAGTGGCGAACGACAGGATCTCGTCGTTGCTTACCGACAGGTGACCCGAGGTAGAGATCAGCCGGGTGGTGACCCAGGTGACCAGCGGCACGAGGACGGCGAAGGCCGCGACCTTGAAGCCGAGGTCGAACGCCCGGCTGTTGATGAAGTTGGCCTTGAAGGCGCCCCAGACGCCCGAGGCAAGACGAACCGTAGCGCCGTGTTCCCGTTTGTTCATGTCCCCTCACCGCGGGCCCGGCAGCGATTGATCATTGGGCGAATCTGACGCATCTTTCTTGGTAGCGATATCGTCGACCCGCCCGTACCGATTGACGATCCTAATCAATACCCGGGGAAAAGCCTAGATCCATGCGTTCGATCGGCGCCTGTCGAGGCGTCACCAGCAGATCTGTCAGCTGCAGGCTCTCCATGCGGACCAAGCCGCTGGCCCGGCCTCGGCCGGGAGCGGACTGACGGCATGCAGTACCGCGATCTCGTCGACCTCCTGGAGTACGTAGGGAAAGACCCTTCGCGCCTCATCTTCGAGGACGAGCTCACCGGTATCCACAACCGCCGGTTCCTGCTCAGCTACCTCGAGCACAAGGTCCGCTGGGAGCAAGACGACGATTATCCGATCTCGATCCTGATGATCGATCTCGATCAGTTCAAGCAGATCAACGACATGCACGGCCACGAGGTAGGCGACCAGGCGCTGACCTGGGTGGCCACGTTGCTGCGCGAGATCGGCGGCGAGCATGCTTTACCGATCCGCTACGGCGGCGACGAGTTCATGCTGTTGCTGCCGAAGACGCCGCGACCGGGCGCGCGGGAGATGGCCGACCGCCTGCTACAGAGAAGCAAGGACCGACCGTTCCGGCTGCGCGATGCCGAGGAAACCGTTCCCATCGGCCTGAGCATCGGCTTCGCCACGGCGCCGGAGGACGCGACGACCAGCCGCGGACTGTTCCAGGCGGCGGACACGGCCCTCTTCCACGCCAAGCATTCGGGGCGAAACCAGGCTTCCAGCGCGTCGGAAGTCGATCCCGAAACCGTCTTTCCCAAGACGGCGCTTTACCGACTCAAGGCGACAGGCATCGCCGGACGCGACGAGGAGATGAGAGTCGTCTCCGAGGCTCTCGACGGCCTCGCCAGGGGCAACAGTCAATTCCTCATCATCGAGGCAGGGCCCGGCATGGGGAAGACGACGTTCCTCGATGCCGTTCGCCGCAACCTGGCCGGCGACGATACCATCTGCGTGGCGCGCGCTTCCGGCGACCAGCAAGAGGCTTTCAGACCCTACTACCTGACGGGCCGCATCCTCGTCGCGCTACTCAATCAGCGCGACGACAAGGGCACCGACCTGCTCAAGGATCTCACGCGGGACGAAATCGACCACCTGGCCCGGGTACTCCCGCAATTCGGCGACGAAAGCCGGCCGGCCGACGAAGCCGCCACCGGTTCGCGGCAGGGTCTCTTCGCCACGCTGGCCAAGGTCATACCGAAGGCCGCGGACTTCCGGCCGCTGGTCATCATCGCCGACGACCTGCAGTTCGCCGACGAGGCCACCCTCCTCCTGCTTCGCGTCCTGCTACAGAAGCAAGACCAGACGACCCTCGTCTGCGGCTCCTCGATCGAAATACTCAAGCTCAGCGGCGAGGAGGAGGCGACCCCGCTCGAGCGGCTCTGTTCGACGCGCCGCGACCACTTCGAGATCCGCAGGGTCGTCCTGCAGCCACTAAGCGGCGAAGGCATCGCAGAGTACCTGAAGGCGGTCTTCCCCCGACTGAAAACCCCGGACGGCTTCGAGGAAGGACTCGCTGTCAATACCCAGGGCAATCCGCTCTTTTTGGGCGAGATCCTCCGTAAGCTCGTAAACGACCGGAAAGTCAGCCTGGTCGGTCAGGAATGGATAATCGAGCCGTTGGAGCACGGGTACCTTCCGCGCTCGCTCGACGAGATCGTGCAGCAGAAGATCGCGGCCCTCGACGAAGAGGAGCGTGGGCTGCTGGAGCGTGCGTCGACGCTCGGCGAAGACGTCTCGGTCTCCATGCTTGCAGGCAGTTCCGAGGTCGACGAGACCAAGGTCCTCGAGTTCCTCGACCGCGCCGAAGCATTGGGCCTCGTCAGTCTCGACTTCCAGCTCAACGACGAGATCATGCGCTTCCTCGGCAAGCGCGTGCTGGAGATCAGCTACGGGACGATGGACGAGGAGCGCCGCCGAGAGTTGCACGAGCAGGTCGGCGAGTACCAGGAGACCCTGTACGACCAGCGCCTCCTGCCATCCGCTTCCCTGCTCGCCTACCACTTCAAGCGCTCGGCGAACCAGGACAAGGCCAGGCGCTGGGAGCAGGCCCAGGTCGCCTTCGGCCAGGAGGTCTTCGACCCGGCCGAAGCCGACAGCTACACCGAAGAGCTACTGGAGGAAGAGGCCGAAGCGGAACGCCGCCTCGTGCCCGAGAGTCTCCCGCGCGTTCCCTTCGTCCTCCGAACTTTCATGTCGGCCGTGCGCAACATCCAGCTCTACCCGCCGGAGAGCAATTCGATCACCGAGTCGCTGCGCGAGGTTCACGACGCCGTGGAGGCCATCCTCCAGCAGAACGAGACTCTTCACCTCGCCCAGGCCCAGCGCAGCCTGCTGGCGAACGGGCAGCGGATGGACATCTCCAGGTTCGGTATGCTGGGGAGCTCTTTCATCGGACTACTCACCCGCTCAGAGTTACAGGGCATCGTCTTCACCCGCGGCGTTACGAGAGAAGAGGTACGTTCGCTGCTGATGACCCTCGGCAAGCTGAAGCCGGAGTCCATCGATCAAGGATTCTGGCGTAGCTTCTCGCTCGAGAACCAGCTCGATCATATCGAACTGCGCCAGGTGCGTTACTCGCGCCTGCGCCGCAAGAAGGGGCGCGTAACGCTTGCGCGGCCGCTAGAGGAAGAGCAACTCGGGCCTGAGGAACTTGCACAGATCCCGAAGATCTTGAGGCTGCTGCAGGGCGCTATCCAGAACGCGAGGCTTTACCCGATGGACAGCAACCCGGTCGGTCGCTCGGTCGAGCACTTGCTGGAGTCGCTGCAGCCGGTGCTGAATCGGCGCCGATCGCTGACGCTGGCCGGCGCGGATCAAGCTTTGCTGGTCAACGGCGCCCGCGTGGACACGAAGGGATATGCGCCTCTCGCCAGCGGCCTAGTTGAAGTCATGACGTCCGCCGGACTCTCGAGCATCACCTTCCTCGCGAACGTCCCGCGATCGGAAGTAGAGATCCTCGTCGGTACCCTTAGGGATCATCAGAGCTCGAGCACCGACGCGTTTTTCTGGGACGACCTCGCTAGGGAGAAGCGGCTCGCCTACCTGTCCTTCAATCAACGCCAGTACGCACAAGGCGTCGTCGAGAGCCTGCTCAGCGCGGTGGACGTCGAGATCGAGGAAGAGCCGGCGGACGAGGGTTCGACGGCGTTGCTGGCTCAGCAGATGATGGATCAGCCAGCGGACGCGCTGCGGGACGCCCTTCCGAAGTACGGCAAGGAGCTGCTGGTAAAGGGAGAGCACAGGCTGGTCAAGCGATTGCTGCGGCGGTTGTTCGAAGGCATCCATGAGCAAGACCCTCGCGATCGCGAGATGACCGTGCTGGCCTGCCATGTTCTCTTCGACATGCTGATCCTCGGCATGCAGCATAAGTTCACCGAACTCGCGGCGGACTCACTGCTCATGACGCTGGCCGACGAATCAGAGCCGAGAGTCCTTCAAGAGCTGGCGACGACGTTGTGGGGGATGGCGGGGAGCGCCGTTCAGTTTTCCGACTACGGGTTGGCGAGCCGAATGCTGCTCGATCTGAAGTCACGGCAGGAGCAACTGGCGAGCGCCAGAGGGAAGGCCGAGCAAAGCGCCGCCCGAGTCCTGGATCGGCGGTTGGACCCGACGACCCAGAAGCTATTGGTGGACGACATGAGTTCGGGTCAGCCGGAACGGCAGGAGCGCGCCGCCCAGGTGATTGGCAGCCTCGGCGCGCCGAGCATCCCGCTACTCATCCAGGTGATCAAAGAGGAGAAGGACTTCCGCATCCGGCAGATGGGCGCCAGCCTGCTGGCGGAGATGGGTCCCGAGGCCAGCCGGCAGATCAAACGCGCGGTGGTGACAGAAGTAACGGTCGAGCAACGCTTCCGCGTTCTGGAAGTGATCGACACGGTAACACACGACCTCAGGGAAGAACTGGCATATAGTTTCGGAGACGCCAGCGCCAAAATCCGCCGTGCCGCGTTCCGGCTATTCGAGCGGCTGCACAACGACGACTTCATAGAGATCATCATACCGTTGGCAGGTAGCGACGAGGCGTCGGTGGCGAAAGGAGCAATTCGAAGTATCGCGCACCTGCATTCCGCCGCCGCTGTGAACGCACTCGCCGAGTTGCTGGAGGTTACCGAGGAGTCGAGGACCGCCATCGCCTGCTGCCAGGCCCTTGGCGAAATCGGTCATGAAGTCTGCATCGGCCCCCTCGAGGCCGTCCTCTCGCGCAGAAAGCACCCGAGCTTCCGGCGCCACTGGGACGAACAGGTCCGGGCCACCGCCGCCATCGCGCTCAGGCAGATACCCGATGCCAAGGCGGCCAAGGTCCTGTCCCGGTACGCGAAAGACAAGCATACCCGAGTCCGGCAGCTCGCCCAGTCGCCGGCTCCGAAAGCGCAAGACTGAACTCAGTTGAACTGGAGGACCACGATCCGCGTAGTCTCGTCGCCCCCGAACGCCAGCCCAACGATACCCTGCTGAATCGCCGACGCCATGATGTAGGAACCGAAGTCCGGCGCGCCGAGAAGCCAGCTCAGCAACCACTCGGTCGGGCCGATTTCATCCTCGGTACGATCAACCTCATCCGCGACGCGCTCGCCCAAGTCGAGCGTCCAATGTAGCCCGCTCTCCAACCCGACCATGGCGGTGGGAACTCCATAACCAGTCAACAGGAGCATATTCGAACTGAGACGGCCTTCGTAATACTGACCCCGCAGTGTGGCGACCGGCTCGAATCGCCCGCCCGCAACATCGATCGACCAGATCCGCGTATTCAACTCCCGGTCATTGGAGGCGCAGATGAAGCGGGTTTGCCCGGCGAGCGATCCGGCGCACCAGAGCGACAGGGTGGTTAGCGCCAGTCGATGGCCGCCGCTCTCATCCACGGACCAGACCTCCGTCGGCACCGAGAGCATCGAGTACGGATTGAGCGTGTACGTCAGGTAGCCGAGCCCCAGATCGTAGTCGTAGCTACTGCTGGCCCAGAGCGCTCTCGCGCCCGCGTTGACGGAAAACAGAGTGAGCCAGCGGCCCGACTCGGGATCGAGCCGCAGGTCGGGATCGATGACCTCCGGCAGCGCGACCTCGTGCACGACCGTAGGGGTCGGTTCGATGTCCACTACCTGAAGCAAAAGGTCATCCGCATTGCCGTAGCTTAGCAGCGCGACGCGATCGTCATCGACGAACTCCACGTCCGCGGCGCTCATGGAGTGGAAGCCGCCGCCGGCACGCTCGACCTGAAAGCTGCCGCCCCCGCCCGAATACCCCTCCCCAATGTCGAACGCCAAGGTCGCGATGCGCCCGCCTGACGGAGAGATCTTGAGTTCAATGACATGGCCATCGATCGTCAGCTCCCGAGCCACCTGCGGTGCGAGCGTCCCGCTCGACTGGCCCGTCATGCCTATCGCCAGCGCGTCGTCGCCAAAGCGGTCCCGGAACCAGAGCGTCCCGGTGGCGATCAAGAGCACCGCCAACGCTGCCGCGGCGATGGCCGCGGGACGCAACCTGCTGGAGCTCGTGCTCCAAAGCGCCGCGGCCAGGCCGAACAAGGCCAGCGTCAGCCCGATCTCGTAACGAGTCCAAGTGTGCAACCGCATGACCGGCAGAGGAGAACCCAGCCGGCTTATCCCCAACAGGAGGTAGAGAACAGCGAGCGCGCCCGTCAGCGCGAGGGCGTTCAGAGTGCCGCGCCGCTCTTCGGTACGGCTCGCGTTAGCCCACCGGCTAACGTAGTAGAGCAAGATGACACCGATCACGATCTCGACCGCCAGCGCGAACGGCAGCGTCTGCACGACATAGCCGGACGGGTCCGGAAGTCTCAGCCCCACGATGCCGGAGGCGATGGCGATGGCGCCGGCGACGGCCAGCGTAGCCCGTGTCGGCCGGGCCGCGGCAAGCAGGCCCGCCAGCAGCAGCGACAACGCTATGGGCGGCACGACGCCGAACAGGGCGGCCGCCGTCGCCCAGATGCGGACGCTTCGCCGACGCGACTGCTGCCGGGCCAGCTCTTTCGCGGCTCCGGGCGCGGTGCCCTTCACCTCCAGGTCGATTCTCTCGAGGTTCGCCTTGGCTCGCGAAACATCATCCGCCGACAGCGCCAGCTTCAGGGTGTTGCCGCTCCCATCGATCGCCGTGAGGAAACGGTTCTCAACCCCCTGCACCTCGAGCCGCAGATCGGTCAGGTCGTCATAGCGGATCGACCGGCAGTCGCGCGCTTCCGCGAGCAGCGCAGTCGCATCTCCGCCCGCGTCGGGTTCCAGACCTTTGAGCCAGTGAATGCGATCCTCCGCCATCACGACTGCCTCGGATGAATCGTCGGCGGAGCGCAGCACGATCACGTCGATCGGCCCGCTCTCACTAGTCTCGATTCCCCGGACGCCCGCCGCCTCGCGGATGGCACGCAGCCGCTTCGCCAGGCTGGGGTGCGACATCCGCGCTTCGCTTCCGGAACGCCAGCGCCGCGGCATCCGCATCAGGTCGTGGATCTTTGTCAGCGCCGAGATCAGGGACTCCGGCTCGCCAACGAGCTCGACCGCTCGCACATCGCTCTCGTGCTCGCGTGCCTGGTTCCCGGCAACCAGCATCGCCAACACCGCCAGGACGACCAGTGGCCACACCCAGGTCAGCGTACTGATTACCGCGGACTGCGGTCCGTATTTGACCACGACGACCAGCAGGATTACGGCGAGCGCCGCCATCACCAAGGCGCGTTTGATGAGACGCATGCGGTCGAAGTACTCGAGGTGGGCCACCTCGTGGGCGAAGATGGCACGGGTCTCGGCCGGCGTCAGCGCGTCGAGCAGATCGTTGGTGAAGACGACTCCGGGCGTTTGGAGTGATGGGACCGCCATGGCGTTCACCCAGTACCCGCCCCGCGCTCCGACTCGTGACAGCCTCGGTCTGCGGCACTTCGCGCCGCTCAGAACAGACTCGAACTGCGCCTCCAGCTCGGGGCTCGCCAACGGCTCCGCCCCCATGATCCGCGGCACGGCACGCGCGTTCATGTGACTCCACAGCAGCGTCGCCACCACCAGCACGACCGCCACCGGGACGGCAAAACCCTGCCAACACGAGGAGCGCCACCTTGACCGCGATGTAGTCCAGGCTGAGGAACAATCCCGCGACCAGACTAACAGCGATAACGATGCTGAGACGCTGCCCCCGGGCGAAACGCAGCTCGGGAAACGCCGGATCGTCGATATGACGAACCAGGTTCCGGCCGACCCACCAAGTGTAGGCCCCGGGCACCAGAATGAGAGCGAAGGAGATTACTTGTTTCAATGTTAGCGGTGTGAGACTCTATGTCGACAATGACAACGACAACGAGAAACGAGAAAACAGCACTCGATTCTCGATTCTCGCTGTCGTTGTCGTTGTCATTGTCGTTGCCATCGTCGGAGCGCCGAACATAGAACGTCGAACGTCGAGAATTGGAGAAGTCGTTAAGCGTCGGCTGTCGGCTGTCGGCTGTCGGCTGTCGAATACAACATCTCTCATCATTTACGCAGCCGGGCAACCGTCCTCTCAATCAACCCTGTCGGAAAAGTCCCATCTGCCTCGAGCGTCTCCCTCAGCCGGGCCAGTGCGTCGGCGACCTCGGAGAAGCTACGCGGTACCCGTGCGGCGCCCCCCGTATCACCCGCCTGCGCCGCCGAGGTACGCTGCAACAGCTGATCTAGATCCGATGTGTCGCGGCCGCGAATCATCGCCAGGGCGGCGCCGGCCAGCAGCAAGTGAGGTAGCGCGGAGCCATCCGGCAGTCGAAACTCGACCGTCGGCGCGGTTACCTCCCTGCCCTCTTCATCGGTGGCCACCACGGGAAGCCGGACGAGCGCGTTTCGGTCGTACTCTCCCCAGAAGATACTGTTCGGCGCTTCCTTCGCCTGGCTCAGCCTTCCAAACGATTCCGGAACACGATTGCCGAACGCCATCAAGGCGCCACCCATCTGGACGAGGCCGCCGATCAGCCAGCGTGCCGACTCCGACAGGCTGCCGTCCGCCCCACGGATCTCGAGGTGACTGCCATCCTTCATCGGCGCGAAATGGAAGTGCAGTCCGTTGCCCGCGTGCCCCTCGAGCATCATCGGATCGGTACTGCAACGCATTCCTTTGCGGTGGGCGAGATTGCGCAGCACCCACTGCGTCAACAGGATCCCCTCCGCCGCTTCGGGAAGCGGTGCCAGCGACATTTCTATCTCGTGCTGCTCCCAGATGACGCCTTCGGTTTCACGCGCCTCGATATAGCCGACTTCGCTGTGCCCGTACTTGACCGGAACGCCGATGTCGGCCAGCAGAGCCAGCGCCTGCCTCCGCAGTCCTTCGCCGAACACGAACGGCGAGCTGGAGTGATAGCCGCGGTCGTCCGCTCCGTAGATGTCCGTCTCGTCCCAGCGCTTCCCGAGGAAGTACTCCACCTCGCCCAGCGCCCACAACTCGACGCCCGTCTGCTCCTTCAGCCGCTCGGAGGCGCGCCGCAGGATGGTGTCGGGTGATTGAGGCAGCGGCGTCCCATCCCGACCGGCGTGGCCGCACATCAAAACCAGGGTGGGTTGCGACGCGAACGGGTCCAGGAAGGCGCTCGACACCCGCGGCCGAAGCACGATGTCGGAGGCGTCCGTCGGGATACCCGACCCCGGAAAAAGGCTCGATCCGTCGGCCCGCTCCCCTCCCTGCATGATGCATCAGGCTCACCACCAGGATGCGCCGGTCGCTGACCAAATCGACCAGGTCGTCCACGCCCCACTCCGAGCGTGGCACGCCCAATTCGTTTTCCAGGCTCGCGCCGACTGGCGACGGCGACTTGTCTCCCTGTCTCTCTCTCATCTCCGCATCCCTGCCTGCAACTCCCGGACCCCAGGCACCCCTCTTGCAAGATTCCTTGTCCACCCCGTTCAACCGGCGGCCTGCTTGATGCCACCCGGCCGCCAAAGATAACATAGAATGCCTTTCTCGACCTCGTGAGGAAAGGTATGTTGCAGTGTCATTCAAGACACGGTAGGGACTTTTCGCCCCGGCGGACGCCGGGGCCGGCGGTCGATTCACTTGAGAGCTTGGGAGACGGCGATATGACAGACAAGAAGGCGGACCTGGCTGGACCCGGCATCGGCGACTATGCAGAGCTGAAAGAGATACTCCCCACCGACTACGAGTCCCCGCTGGACCGTAAGGAGACGATGCGGGCTCTGTTCGCCGTCAAGAACTACATCGAGGAGAACCTTTGCAAGGAGCTGAACCTGATGATGGTTCAGGTCCCGCTGATCGTCGACGTCGAGAGCGGCGTCAACGACATGCTGGACCGCGACGGCTCGCGCACGCCCGTCGGCTTCCATATCTCCAACGACTACGACAAGAACCCCATCGACGCCCAGGTCGTGCAGGCCGCGACCAAGTGGAAGCGGGTGGCCCTGGCGGAGTTCGGGATGGGGCCGGGCGAAGGCCTGTGCACCGACATGAAGGCGGTCCGCAAGGACTATTTCCTCGACCACGATCACAGCGCCTACGTCGACCAGTGGGACTGGGAAAAGGCGATCACCGACAAGGACCGCAACCTCGACCTTCTCACCGACGTGGTGAAGAAGATCTGGAAGGTCCTCTACGGGGCCGGCAAGTTCGCCCAGGAAGAGTTCCCCAAGCTGAAGGGCAAGTATCCGGACTTCCCGGAGGAACTCACCTTCCTGCACGCCGAAGAAATCCTCGAGATGTACCCCGACCTGCCGCGCAAGCAGCGCGAGACCCAGCTGCTTCAGAAGTACCCGGCGGTCTTCATCTACGGCATCGGCTGGCCACTCGACGACGGGTACCCGCACGAGAACCGCGCCGCCGATTACGATGACTGGGTCACCGAGACCACGTCGAAGGACGGCCGGCCCATGCACGGCCTCAACGGCGACATCCTCGTTTGGAACCCCGTGACCAAGCGACGTCACGAGCTCACGTCGATGGGCATCCGCGTCAACGCCGAGACGCTTCGCAAGCAGCTGGAGATGAGCGATCAGCTCGACTCGCTCGAGCTGCCGTATCACAAGTCCATCATCAACAACGAGGTCCCGCTCAGCATCGGTGGCGGCATCGGTCAGTCGCGGACCTATATGTATCTATTGAGAAAGGCGCACCTGGGCGAGGTTAGTGTTACGGTATGGCCTCAGATTTTGAAGGATATGTGTGCCGAGCGGAAGATCTTTGTGCTTGAATGACGGATGTCTAGGTAGATACTGAATAACCGACAGCCGACAGCCGGTTGACGGCTCACACCCCGATGTTCGATGATCGACTTTCGACTTCCGACGACCGGTCCCGTCGGGCGTCCGAAGTCGGTGAGTCGGACATCGGGGTGTGAGCCGATAACCGGCTGTCGGCTGTCGCCTGTTCGAAGTCGACTTGTCAGCCCGCCCGTGCTCCATCAGGCACAGCTTTCTCCGGCACCGCCAGCGCCGGCGTTACCTCGTCGGGGTAGCCGATGTCGAACAGCATTCCTTCCGAGACTTCGCCCATCATCTTCCTGGGCTCGAGGTTCACCACGAATAGCGCCTGCATGCCGACGATCTCGCTCGGATCTTGGCGCTCCTGTTTGATCCCGGCCAAAATCGTCCGCCTGTGATCGCCGAAGTTGACGGTCAGCCGCACCAACTTGTTCGACTTCGGCATATCCTCGGCGCTCTCTATGCTGCCGACGCGGATATCGATTTTCTGGAGAATTTCGAAAGGGATCGTCGGCTTGACCGGGGCCGGCTGAAAGTTGTTCACAGCATTCTCCAATTCTGAGTCAGACAGCCGACAGCCGACAACCGACAGCCGACCTTAAGGTTTTGTTGGACTGCCAACGCTCGACTCCCGAATTCCGAAACTCAGCTCAGTACCGCGACAGCGAGGTCGAACGTCGAAAATCGAACGTTGAACGTCGAGAGTCCAACAATACTTAAAAGTCGGCTGTCGGTTATCGGCTGTCGGCTGTCGCTCTTCTCCCCCCCATATGGCATTATCTATCATCTTTTGTGGCATCAGCGCAATTTGTAGGGTCGACAAGCAAGCTCTGCGAAGCGCCCCACCGCTCAGGAGCCGTTCCAATGGTCTGGCTACTGCTGATCCCAATCATCCCGCTGGCAGCGCTATTCATCCTCTGGCTGATCGGCGAACGCGGCCATCTCATGCTCCCCTCGACGCGGAAAGTCGTGCGCCGGGCCCGCGGCAACGGCGCCGGTGGCCTTAGCGGCGGCCCTTCCGGCGCCCGGCGGCGCGGCGGACTCCTAACGGCTCTTCACGGCTACGTCTACGGCCGCTGGCCTTACCAGTACGTCGCCTTCCTCGTCAAGGTGCTGCTGCCGCGGTTGTCGGAGGACCAAAAACGCGGCTGGGCCGATCGCTATCACGGCAAAGTGCTGACCACCGAGCTTGCGCGCCGGATCGTCTCGTTGGATCACGAGATAAAGCGGACCGATCTCGAGAAGATCATTCCCTACCGCACCGCCCGCGACATCGTGCTGAAAGGGCCGCCGTCGGTCACCGTGCTCGATTGCCCCTGCCGCAACATGCGGGAGAATCCCTGCCAACCGACCGACGTGTGCATGGTCGTCGGCGACGGCTCTTTCACGGTGGAGCACCTGCCGGGCCGGTCGCGCCGCGTAACGCAGCAGGAGGCTCTCGACCTGCTGCAGGCGGAGCACGAGCGCGGCCACGTTCACACCGCCTACTTCAAGGACGCCTGCGACAACCGCTTCTACGCCATCTGCAACTGCTGCTCATGCTGCTGCGGCGGAATGGAGGCGATGGTCAAGCACGGCGTACCGATGGTCGCGTCGTCCGGCTACGTAGCCCGGGTGGATGAGGAAGAGTGCCTCGGCTGCGGTACCTGCGAGGACGCCTGTCCGTTCGAGGCGATCACGCTCGAGGAGACCTCCGTCGTGAGTTGGGAGAAGTGCATGGGCTGCGGCGTGTGCGAAGGAGTGTGCGACTGTGGCGCGATCGGGTTGGCGCTTGACGAGAGGAAAGGCATTCCGCTGGATGTGAGAGCGCTAGTATAGGATATAGGATTCGACCTCTGCCGCCTTCTCAAGCGGATAGATCCTCACGTGCTCCACATATATTTCATCGCGCCAAACACCCAGCAGATAATCCTCCCCGATCTCGTAAAGCTGGAACCGATCGGGCATTTGGACCTCTCCTAGCAGGCCACCGTCCGCAGCGAACACATTCCAACTTACCGGCACCA
>JBDHAL010000002.1:0-48737 GCA_039588075.1 Gemmatimonadota bacterium
GGCTGCGACCGTGCGGTAGCGCCCGCTCGAACGCGCCGGCATCCGCCCAGCGCTCCTGCGGCGCCCAGGCCAGTGCCCGTCGCAGCACGGGCACCAGGTCCCGCGGCAGACCCGACCAGTCGGCCTCGGCTGTGGGCGTCACGGGTACCGACCACCTGCGGCCCGTCAGCGCTTCGTACAGCACCATCCCCAACGCGTACAAGTCCGTGGCGGGCGTCACCTCGTCGCCCGCCGCCTGCTCCGGCGGCATGTAGCCGGGCGTCCCCACCCGGTAGCCCGACCCCGTGAGCCCGGTGGCCACGGTTTCGGTCCGCTTCGCGATGCCGAAGTCGCCGAGCAGGGCCCGATCCTTTACCAGGAACACGTTGCTCGGCTTCACGTCGCGGTGGACGATCCCGTTCTCGTGCGCTGCCTCCAGCGCCGCCAGCACGTCGCTCCCGATCCGCACCGCCTCTTCGGTCGACAGCGGCCCACGGCGCAGCCGCTCCTCCAGCGTCTCGCCTTCTACATAGTCCATGACGCTCGCCTTCTACATAGTCCATAACGTAGTAGAAGGACTCGCCGAGCCGGCCGGCGTGGTAGATCGAGACCACGTTGGGGTGACTGAAGCGGGCCAGGATGCGGGCTTCGTTGAGAAGACGTTTGGCGCCGGTCTCGCTGTCGTCTTCCGGTCGCAGGACCTTGACCGCGACCGTTCGGTCGAGAACGGTGTCCCGGGCGAGGAAAACCGTGCCCATGCCGCCGCTGGCCAGTTCGCGCTCGACCTCGTACTGCGGGGCTAACGCCGCATGCAGTTGATCAAGCAGCGCAGACATGAGCTGACACTTGCCAGAGGGAGCGCCGGCGGGTTTCGAGAATCAGCGGCTCGACAAGGGGCATGGCACAGACGTGCTATAGACCTACCAACGTAACAGTGGTTACCGCTGTTAGCTCTTGGTTTCCGCCTCCTCGGCGGCGGGCTCGGCGGGAGCAGGCTCGTCGGACTCGATGTCCTTGAGGACGTCGGCGGCGATCTGGTCGTAGCGCTTGAGGGCCTGGTCGGTGCGGATGTCGCCGCGCAGGCTAACCGCCAGCATGAGGACCATGCCGACGACGATGGCCCCATATATGACGATGGAGAGGGAGACGGCGCGGACGGCGAAGAGACCGAAGTCGAGGTCGACGGCCTGGCCGGCGTTCATGTAGGCGAACCATCCGAGGGCGGTGATGATCAGGAGTCCGGCGAGGACTCGGAGTAGGATCGGATGCTTGTTCATGGGTCGAGGGGGAAGCCGGTGAACGTCGCCCCAGAAGTGCCGGTGAGCGCTACCCTCAAGTAGCGTCCGATCCAGTCCTGGGGACCGGGGACGAGGACCACCTTGTTTGCATCGGTTCGCGCTTGTAGCAACTCGCCGCGCCGGGCCGGTTTTTCTACGAGTACCTCGACGGTATTCCCGACCTCGGCGAGGTTCTTCTCGGCGGCTATCTCGCGCACTATCGATATGAGGCGCTCGAGGCGTTCCTGCGCTAATTCATCAGAAACTTCCCAATCGCCGTTCATCCGCGTGGAAGGTGTTCCCTCGCGGGGCGAGTACTTGAAGGTGAAGGAATCGTCGTAGCGGACGGTTCGCACCAGGCTGAGCGTTTCCTCGAAGTCGTTCTCGTCCTCGCCTGGGAAGCCGACGATGATGTCCGTAGAGAGAGCGATGTTGGGGATCAGCTGCCGCAATAAGTCGACCTTGGCCAGGTACTCCTCTCGCGTGTAGCGGCGCGCCATGCGCTTGAGCACCCGGTCCGAGCCCGACTGCACCGGCAGGTGCATCTGTGGACACACCGCGTCTTCTTCCGCCATGGCATCGACCAGCTCGCGATTCAGATCGTTGGGGTGCGGCGAGGTGTAGCGCACGCGGCGCACGCCGGGCGTTCGCGCGACCGCGCGTAACAGGCGCGGGAAGTCCCAGTCGTCGAAGCGGTACGAGTTGACGGTCTGTCCCAGCAACGTGAACTCGGTGATCCCCTCCCCCGCCAACCGTTCGACCTCGTCGAGGACGGCCTGGGGCTCGCGGTTCTTCTCGTCGCCGCGCGTGTAGGGGACGATGCAGAAGGTGCAGCGGTAGTTGCAGCCGCGCTGGATGGGAATCCAGGCCGAGACCTGCGACTTTCGCCGCATCTCGAGACCCTCGTAGTTCTCGGAGGGCTTGAGCTCGACGTCGACGATCCCGCTGTCGTTCCCCGCGGCCTGCTCGATGAGCTGGGGTAACGAGCGGTAGGCATCGGGCCCGATGACCATGTCGACGTACTGGGCATTAGCGATGAGCCGCTCGCCGAGGCGCTGGGCCATGCAGCCGCAGACGCCGATCAGCGTCCCGGGCCGCTCCAACTTCACCCGGTTGAGCTCGGACACGCGTCCCAGCACGCGCTGCTCCGCGTGCTCGCGGATGGCGCAGGTGTTGACCAATATGACGTCGGCCTCTTCCGGGCCGGAAACCGGCGTGTAGCCGCTGGACGCCAGCACGCCCTCCATGAGCTCGCTGTCGCTCACGTTCATCTGGCATCCGTAGGTCTCGACCCAGTACGTCTTCGCCATGCTCAACCTGGAGAGTGCGCGGCCGCTAATAGGCCGCCGTTCCCGTCGCTGCGAATGGTCGCCGCCTGCATGCGCGGGCCCATGGCCCTTAAACTACCCTCCGCCGGCATCTTCAGGTAGTCGCCGGTGACGCCGGTCTCCATATCGTCCCCCTCGAGGACGACGCGGGCCGCGGTCCCGATCCGGCTGCGGCGGTACTCCGCCGCGGCGGCACCGACCAGCTCGCGAATCTCCAGGGAGCGCTCGGCCTTCACCGGCGGCGGTACCTGGTCGGGCAGTACCTCCGCATCGGTGTCGCGGCGGTTCGAGTACGGGAAGACGTGAACGTAGGTGAACGGGAAAGACCGGATGACCTCCACCGTCCGGCGGTGATCCTCGTCGGTCTCGCCGGGGAATCCGACGATGACGTCGGTTCCGAGCCCCAACGGCCAAACGCGCTCGGCGAGCCGCTCGACGCGCTCGCGATAGCGACGGCTCAGATAGGCGCGGCGCATCATGCGAAGCACGCGGTCGCTTCCACTCTGCAGCGGCACATGCAAATGCGGGGCGAGCCGACCGCCGGAACTCTCCATCAATTCGATCACGCGCTCGTCGAGCTGGTTGCACTCGAGAGAGCCGATGCGGAAGCGGACGTCCGGGACGCTTCGCAGCAGGGCCTCCAGCAGCTCAGAGAACGAGGTACGCGGCTTCAGGTCCTTCCCGTACAGGCCGATATGTATGCCGGTGAGCGAGATTTCCGGGTGATGCTCGGACAGCCGCCGCGCCTCCGCAACGATGTCTTCGGGCGTCCGGGAGCGGTTGCGGCCGCGGGCGACGCGGATCAGGCAGTAGGAGCAATTGAGATGCGCAGCGATCGAGCAGCGCCGCGTCCATCTCGTCGGCCGACCGCGGAAGGACGCCCAGGCTGTCGGCCACGGCGCCGGGATCCTGTCCGGGCACCACGCCGGTCACTCCCTCCAAAGCATGCATCGCTTCGAGCCCAACCGCGGCGGCGCACCCGGCCACGACGACCTGCAGGTCCCCATCGGATCGCCGGCTCACGCCGCGGACGTAGCGTCGCAACTCGGCATCGGCGCCCTGGGTCACCGTGCAGCTGTTGACCACGACGGCGTCGGCGAGCGCCGGATCGCCCACGGTCTCGCAGCCACGCAGCTCGAGCAGCTGGCGCATGCGCTCGGTGTCGTACTGGTTGGCACGACAACCGAAGGTATGGAAATGGATGCGTCGTGGGCGCGTGCCCGTGCTCATGTGTGCGCTACGTCAGTTGGAGAAGACGGCGGCGGACATCGTCAGGCGCGTGAACGACTCCTCGATCAGGTTCACGTCTATGTTGCCGCGCTTGCCGTACTCGACGGCGAAGTCGAAGAGGACTCGTCCACCCTGGAATCGAGCGCCCAAGCCTCCGCCCAGCGCGCGCTCCTGCGGCGGTCTGCCCGCAACGTTGAACGGCGTCTGTTGGAGGTGGCCGCCCACCCTGATGTAGAAGGCGGTGAGATCGGTCTCGTGGGCGGTCAGCTCGCCGCCGAGACCAATGTAGAGAAGGTCGGAGACGCCGTTGGGCTGGAAGCGATTGTTGAGGACCGACCAGCCTTCCCAAGCGCCGGCGAGCGCCACGAGGAAGTCGGGGGTGAGCCGCCAGGAGCCACCGATGTCGAGGCCGATCGGCAAATCGTAGGCGCTCGATGAACTGGTGCTGTCGCTCTTCGCCCTGAGCTTGGAGCCCCAGGTACCGGTGACGCCGACGATCATCTCGGGGAACGGCTGATACTCGGCGCCGATGGCGAACCCGATGCCCTGGTAGCTCAGCGCGTCGTTCGCTTCGTAGGGTTGGAAGCCGACGTCGACTTGGAATATCCTCTCGACGGAGAGCGGGGTCTGACCGAAGTAGTATATGCCCGTGACACCGATGCCCCAGCTGGGTGATATGACGGAAGCGAAGTCGATTCGTAACTGGTTGATCCCGCCCTTGGCCGTGCGGGTTTCTTGGAAGGCGATGGGGCCGGTCAACGTCTGCATCGTGTCGATGAACTGGACGCCCCAGTCCTGGTCCAGGTAGCTGGCAAAGCCGACCGAGGCTACCAGCCGCTCGCCCAGCGGCAGCACCGCCCGCAGCAGCGGAAAGGCCACGGTCTTCACCTCGCCGCGCGCCAGCACGCCGCTGATCGTCTGGGTCTCCGGCATCAGAGTCGCCCAGACGCCGGACTCATTGAAGCGGGCTATCGCGGCCGGATTGACCGCCGACATGTTCGGGCCGTGCAAAGCCGTTGCGGCGCCGCCCAATCCGCGGGCCCGCGCATCGAGCGGCGCGATGCGGCGACCCAGGCCTATGTTGCCGAGCAGGGGCGCGTCGGTTTGGGCGACGGCCATCGTCGGAGCCATCAGGCCCGAGGCCAGGATCGTGACGAACAACAGTCGGTGGATCACGGGAACTTGAACTCCGTGGCCGGCGTGAAAGCGATCCTCAAGAGCGGGTAGTATTCAGGGTCGCCGCCCGCGGCGCCGAACTGCCAGTACCCGAACGTCGTGGCTTCCGGTCGGGCGCGAAGCGCGACGCGGACGGGCGGCGGATCGACGTCCCTCGGTACGTCGGCCCAATCCTGGATACGGGCGGTGATATCGATGGGCAGCCGCGTTCCAAGCGCCAGGGAATCCGGCACGATCTCGAAGGCGCTGGGGAAGATCGTCTCGCCGACGGGCGTCTTGGGGCCGAGGACGGTGAAATCGGCGACCAGATCGTTCGCATCGGCCTCGTAGTTTGCTTCCGCGTCCCACGGCTCGGGCGGCGCTCCGAGGCTGACGATGAACAGCTCCGCCTTGTTGATCGTCGCTCCCCTCAGGATGACCCGTTCGCCCGACCCCGTTACCGTGACAGAGTCGGGTAGATCGATCTGGTAGAACGCCCTCCACGCATCGACACCACCGATGCGAACCTCTCCGGGCGAGAGCGCCAGCTCGGTACGGTCGTAGATGAACGTCCCATCGGTCGCCAGGGCCCTGAACTGGACCGCGACATCCGGATTGGCCTCAGGAACTATATTGTAGTGGAGTCGCGGAAGCTGGAGAAACACGCGACCCGAGTCGCCGACCAGCACGCCGAGTCCTTTGTTCACCTGGCTCGTGTCGAGCCACGCTCTCAACAGCGAATCCGAATCCGATAGCCAGATGACGAGGCTGTCGGTTTCTTCGGTCATCGTCGTTTCGCCGAGCACCGAGCCGAAGGATCCGCCGGGCCCGTCCGTCCACGGTATGGCGGTCGTCGGCGTATCTACGGCAAGCACCCAGTCGGCCGAGCCCCGATCCCAGCCCTGCTTCACCGCCGCCAGCTGGACCGTGGTACCCGTTGAAGCCAGCACCGTGCGTGCGGTGTCGACGTTGAACACGACCCGGGCCGAGTCGAATCGCAGCGCGCCGGACAACGTGTCCGGAGGCAGAAACACTGTGTCCTCCAGGGATGTGAACCGGATCAGGCCGCGGCTCACCAGGTCGGGCGTTCCCTCCTCCACCGCGAGGAACGTGGCGTTGCCCGGTCCGGCGAAGCCGAAGAATGCCGTGTCGATCCAGGCCGGGACGTCGGTGGGGTCGATGACCGTCTCGAGGGTGGGCGCCGCCTGGCCCGGCGAGTCACCGGGAAGCACCTCGACCAGGCCCTCGCGATCGCAGGCCGCGATCGAAAGGGAAAGAATCGCGAGGAGCGAAACGCGAAACCTAATCCTCACCCTGCGTCCCCCTCCGGAACCGGGCGGTTCGCCAGGCTCACGTAGCGAATGCGCAGCTCGGCGATAGCGCCCTGGAGAAGCTGGGTCTCGTCCTCGTCCAGGTTGCCCTTCGTCTTCTGCTCCAGCATGGCCAGCGTGTCGATGAGCTGGCGAGCGCCGGCCAGGCCGTCGGTGATGCGCTTCTTCCTCTGCTTGGGGGAGAGGGGCTCCGCATCCTCCGCGGCCGTCGCCTCGGCGCCCGGCTCGAAGGTGGCCTCGATCTGACCGAGCACGGCCATGGCGGAGGTCGCCAGTCCGGCCACCAAACCGCTGAATTCGACTATTTCAGGTTCTTCTGGCATCAGCCCTGATCCTCGTTTATGTAACGACGCGGCAGTCGCTGCGTCAGGCCGGTCAAAAGATCATACGAAATCGTGCGACAGCGCTCCGCCACGACGTCGAAGCTCGTCGCCGAGCCATGCGGACCGCCCATCACGGTGGCGACGGAGCCGGCCACGACGTCGTCGAGATCGGTGACATCCACCACGGTAACATCCATACACACGCGGCCTACGATCGGTGCCTCGCGATCGCCGAAGCGCACGACGCCGTTGTTCGACAGCTCGCGTCTCAGTCCATCGGCGTACCCGATCGCCAGCGTGGCCCAGCGCGACGGACGCTCGGCCCGGAACGTGGCTCCGTAGCTCGCCGTCCACCCCTCGGGGACCTCGCGCACGGCCGTCGCCCGCGCCTTCACCTCCGCCACCGGCTGGGGCTCCACCGCCTCGGCGCCGGCGAGACCACCGTACAGGAATAGCCCCGGCCGCAGCAGGTCACCCGAGTACTCCGGCCAACGCCCGGCGGCCACGCTGGCCGACGTGTGGCGCAGGCCGCCGGCGCCCTCGGGGAACCGACCGGTGCACTCCTGGAAGCGCTTCCACTGCTCTATCGTCGGAGCGTCGTCCTCTACGTCGGCGGAGTGATAGTGGGAGCAGGTACCCTCCCAATCCAGGTCATCCTCACAGGCCTCGAGGACCGCCGGCAACCAGATTCCCAGGTCGTTGTGAAGGAAACCGCAGCGACCGATCCCGGTGTCGATCTCCAGGTGGAAGGGCAAGCGCCGCCCGGCGGCCCGCGCCACGGACCGGTAGCGCTCCAGGGCCTCGCGATCGCCGATGGCGGGGGTGATATGAGCTTCGGCGGCCAGCTCGAGCTCGTCGGGCGTGCAGAAGAAGTGGACCACGGGGCGATCCAGGCCCTTCTCCCGCATCTCCAGGCCCTCCGACAGCGCCGCCACCCCGTAGCCCCACGGCTCCCGCGGCTCCAGCGCCCGAACGACCGGGCACATGCCGAGCCCGTAGCCATCGGCCTTCACCACAGGTAGCATTCCCACGCGCGGCTTGGCTCGCGCCAGGAGGCTATCGTAGTTTGCAACGAGCGCACCGAGGTCCACTTCGACCCAAGCGCGCACGGTCGAAAAGTCGTGTGTATCCATGGATGAATCTACGGCCGGGAAGTTACCCGACCGGCATAGCCAATGCAAGAAATGCCCGAAAACAGCCAAGTTCCGGCGGAAGGCCACGCCAGCGACCCCGGCGTCCTGGACCGCTCTCTCGCCCTCGTCCGCTTCCTCCGCGCCGGCTGCCCCTGGGACGCCGCACAGACGCCGGTCTCACTCACTCCCTACCTGCTGGAGGAGTCCCTGGAACTGGCCGACGCCATCCTGGACGGCGCCGATGACGGCCTGCTGAGGAGCGAGATCGGCGACCTGCTGCTCAACGTCGCCTTCCAGATCGTGCTGGCCGAGGAGCGGGGCGGCTTCGACGCCCAAGACGTCGTCTCGACCCTCGAGGAGAAGATGCGCCGCCGCCACCCGCAGCTCTACGGAGACGCCGAGGAACGACCCCACTGGGAGGCCGAGAAAGCGAACGAGCGCCGCGGCGATGACGCGTTCGAAGGCCTCGCGCGACGCCTCGATCCCCTGTCCCGCGCTCAACGGGTCCAGGACCGCGCCGCCGGCATCGGCTTCGACTGGGAGCATGCCCGGGACGCCTTCGAGAAAGTCCACGAGGAAACCCGTGAGGTCGCCGCCCACCTCGACTCCGGCGACAAGGAAGCGCTCGAACAGGAACTCGGCGACCTCCTCTTCGCCGTCGTCAACGTCGCCCGCCTATCCGGCCTCCACTCCGCCACCGCCCTGCGCCTGGCAAACCTGAAATTCGAACGCCGCTTCGCCCGCCTGACCGAGCTGGCGGCCGAGCGCGGATTGGTTATGGGCGAGGCGAGTTTGGAGGAGCTGGATGTTTTGTGGGAGGAGATTAAAGAAGGTAACCGGTAACCGGTGACCGGTAACCGGTAACTTCCTTACTTCAAATCGGGACCCTACTCGCATTCCCCATAAAATGCGGAGGACGAGTCAGCGTAAGACGAGAAGTCGCAGTTACCGGTTACCGGTTACCGGTCACCGGTTACCTCTCTTCCTAGGGATAGAGCCGGTTCAAAGTGCGCGGGAACGCGATGCACTCGCGGACATGATGAACGCCGCAGATCCACGCCACCGTCCGTTCAAGGCCCAAACCAAAGCCGCTGTGCGGAAAGGTGCCATAACGCCGAAGATCCAAGTACCAACCGTACGCCTCTTCTGGCAGCTTTTCCTCACGTATACGGGCTAGCAGCCGGTCGTAGTCGTCCTCGCGTTGGCTACCGCCGATCATCTCGCCGTAGCCTTCGGGCGCGATGAGGTCGTCGCAGAGGACCGTGCGTGGGTCCTCCGGGTTCTCCTTCATGTAGAAGGCCTTGGCCTGCTTGGGGTAGTTGTAGATGAAGACGGGGCGGTCGTAGTCCTGGGCGACCAGCGTCTCGTCCTCGGCGCCGAGGTCGTCGCCCCACTTTATTGACGAGCCGAGAGATTGGAGGCGCTCGACCGCCTCGTCGTACGAGAGGCGCGGGAATGGGGCGATTACGGTTTCGAGCCGCGCGGTATCCCGCTCGAGGGCTTCCAGCTCGGTAGCGGAGCGCTCCAGCGCCCGGGCCACGATGCAGGTGACGAGATCTTCCTGGAGCCGCATGTTGCATTCGCTGTCGCACCAGGCGATCTCGGGCTCGAGCATCCAGAACTCGGTGAGGTGCCGGCGGGTCTTGGACTTCTCGGCCCTGAACGTCGGTCCGAAGCAGTAGACGCGACCCAGCGCCGCGGCGTTGGCCTCGTTGTAGAGCTGGCCCGTTTGGGCCAGGTAGGCCGTCCCGAGGTCGAAGTACTCCGTCTCGAACAGCGTGCCCGCCGACTCGCCGATGGAGCCGGTGAGGATGGGGGTGTCGACGTTGACGAAGCCACGATCGTAGAGGAAGTCGCGGATCGCCTTCACCACCTCGTCCCTCACCCGGGTGATGGCCGCCTGGCGTGGCGTCCTCAGCCAGAGGTGACGATTCTCCAGCAGGAAGTCGGTCCCGTGCTCCTTCAGCTGGATGGGATAGTCGTCGCTCGACGGCCCGACGACGACCATGTCGCTGAGCGACATCTCGTAGCCGCCCGGGGCGCGGCGATCCTCGCGGACCGTGCCGGTCACGCGCAGGCTGGCCTCGTACTCGGCTTGCTCCAAGCGCGCCCAGACCTCGGGGCCCACGTCCCCCGTGCTCATCACCGCTTGCACCAGACCGGTGCCGTCACGTACGATGAGGAACGCGATCTTGCCGCTCGAGCGTTTATTGTGTAGCCAGCCCTGCACGGTGACTTCTTTATCGACGTGCTCGGCCAGCTCGCTTATGTAGACGTTCTTAGCCATCGACCGGAGTACTCAGGTTGTCGAGAGGAACGCGACCGCAGCCCCCGCCGGGCCCCGGCGGCAGCTTCACGGGCGTCAGCGCCCGGGCGCCGAACATAGATAGGCCCCGAAGGGGTGTCAATTTCGCGGCCCTGCTCGTCGCCCTGGCCGCAGCGGCCGCCTGCACCGAGACCAAGGTCCCGGCGCCCGTCGACCCCGGCACCTTCTGGCCCACTTACATGGGCAACGTCGCTCGCACCCCGTTCCTCGACCAGCAGGTTTCCAGCCAGCCGCCCTCCGTCGCCTGGGTAAAGAGCGCCGGCGCCGGCCTCAGGGACATGCCGGTCGTCACCGACAAGGTGATCATCGCCGCGACCACGAGCCGGGAAATCCGCACGATCAACCTCGAGGACGGCGAGCCGTTCTGGCACCTGAAACTGAAGGGGCCGCCGGTTCCGCCGCTGGTGGTGGGCGGCGTGATCTACGCCGCAACCGAGGGCGAGGGAGACATGAGGGCTCTCACGGTCGAGCTGGGCGAAAAGGTCTGGGAGCGCCGCATGCCCTCCATCGGCCGGCCGATGGCCCTCTCCGGTGACACGCTCTACGCCAGCGCCGACAACGGCGCCCTCTTCGCACTCAGAACCAACACGATCGACTGGTCGTTCGATGAGCCGATCTGGGTCGCTCAGTTTCCACGCGCGCCCAGCGCCGGCCCGATCGTCTTCGACGAGTGGGTCGTCTACATCGCCTACGACAGCATCTTCGTCGTCAGCCGGATGAGCGGTCAGCGGCGCGCCGCCGCGCACAGCCCCGAGTTTCTCACCGGCGAAGCGGCGGCCGACGGCGATACGCTTTTCCTGGCATCCGAGTCCGGCTCGCTGATGGCCTGGCGCGTGCCCGAGCTCGACCTGCTCTGGCTCTCCGGCGGCTTCGGTGTCTTCAAGAGCGGGCCCGTCATCGCCGACAGCACCGGCTACGCCGTCACCGACAACGGCGACCTGATACGGTTCCGTACCGACGACGGTTCCGCCCGCGTCATCGCCCGCAGCAAGGACGTCGTGCAGGCCGCACCATCGGTCGTCCAAAACGGAGTTCTCGTCGGCACCCTCAGCGGCCGCCTCCATTTCTTCCGCCGCAACGGCGACCCGGTTTGGGAGGTACAGCTCGACGGCCAGATCATCGCACCCGTCTTCGTTCGCAACGGCAGCATCGTCGTTCCGATGTACGGACGCGGCGGCTCCGCTTTCAGCTCCGGTTCGCACGGAAGGATCGCGGAGTTACGATGATGAGGCGCCTCACCGCTCTCGCACTCGCTCTCGCCTGGGGACCGATCGCTCAGTCGGTTCACGCTCAGGCGCTCGTCGATTCCGCCGCCACCATCAGCAACGTTCCCGTCGCCTTCTTCCCCATCGAAGAGGCCGACCCCGATGCTGCCGCAAAGGCCGATGACGCGGCCGCCACCGGGATCCTGCCCAGCTACGGCGCGTGGGTCGGTTGGGCCAAGTGGATCTCTCTCGGCGCCGCCGTCGGCCTCGGCATCTACGGCTTCTCCGTCAACTCTGATGCCCAGGCCAGGTTCGACCGGCTCGAGGCACTCTGCCTGGCCGATCCCGACAACTGCCGCGACCGTAACCCCGACGGATCGTACAACGATCCCATCCTCGAGCAGCTCTACCAGGACATCGTCAATTCCGATAGCCAGGCTCGAACCGCGCTGATCGCGGCTCAGATCAGTTTTGCGGTTAGTGTTGTGCTGTTTATCGTCGATTTTCAGAAGGGGGAGGGGCCGGGGGATATCCCTTATGACCCCGCCGACGAGAAAAGCGCGCTACGCCTCACCGCCGTTCCCGGCGAAATCGCCCTAAGATACTACTTCCGCTAGCTCCCATAACCTGTTGTTTCCCGGCTACTTACGCCACCTACATAATCTACCACATCACTCGTTTCTCACTTCTCATTGTCGCTGTCGTTGTCGTTGTCTTTCTCGTTACCGTAGTCGAGACCCGTCAACGACAACGACAACGACAACGAGAAACGAGAAACCAGAAGAGAGGCGGAACAGGCATCAGCCGACCTCGAAGAGGCGGAGGCGCTCGCGGTATTGGGTGCGGAGGGCGAGTCCGAGGGCTTTGTGGTCGCGTTTGGAGAGGGAGGGGTCGACCGAGATGATCCGGGCGGCGGAATCGCGGGCGGTAGTCAGCAGTGCTTCATCGCGCTCGAGATCCGCGAAAGCGAACTCCGGCAGCCCATGCTGGCGGGCGCCGAAGAAGTCGCCGAAGCCGCGCAGCCGAAGGTCGGCGCCAGCGATTTCAAACCCATCGTTGGTGGAAGCGAAGATGGAGAGCCGCTCGGCCGGAGCGCCTCCCCCGTAGATGACGATGCAGTAGCTCTGTTCGGCGCCGCGTCCGACGCGTCCTCGGAGCTGGTGCAGCTGCGATAGTCCGAATCGCTCGCCGCCTTCGATGATCATGACGGAAGCGTTGGGGACATCGATGCCGACCTCGATGACGGTGGTTGATACCAGGACATCGACGTCGCCGGCGACGAACCCGCGCATGACGCTCTCCTTCTCATCGGCGGTCATGCGCCCATGGATGAGAGCGACATTGAGTTCGGCCAGCACTTCGGTGGAGAGGTGCTCGAACGCCTCGGTAGCCGACCGGACGTCGAGGGCTTCGGATTCTTCGATGACGGGATATACGACGTAGACCTGTCGACCGGCGCGCACCTGCTCGGCGGCGAACTCGAAGACGCGCTGGCCGGCGGACTCCCTGCGCAGAACGGTCTTCACCGGCTGGCGGCCGGGCGGCAGCTCGTCGAGGACGGAGACGTCGAGGTCGCCGTAGAAGGTGAGGGCGAGCGAGCGCGGGATCGGGGTGGCCGACATGACGAGGACATCGGGGTCGGCGCCGGCTTTGCGCAACTGCATGCGCTGTCGGACTCCGAACCGGTGTTGTTCGTCGATGACGGCGAACCCGAGCTTTGGGAATTCGACGCCCTCCTGGATGAGCGCGTGGGTGCCGACGACGATCTGTGCGGTGCCGTCGGCGATCCGCGCCAGCGCTTCGCGGCGCCTGGCGGCGCGCATGCCGCCGCGCAACAACTCGATCTCGACCGGAAGCTCCGCCAACAGGCTGCTGAGCGTCGCGTGGTGCTGCTCGGCCAGTAGTTCGGTGGGCGCCATGAACGCCGCCTGGAATCCGTTCTCCACGGCGCGGAGCATGGCGAAGAGCGCGACGACGGTCTTCCCGCTGCCGACATCGCCCTGGAGCAGGCGATTCATCGGCCGCGGCTTTTGCATGTCGCTCGAGATCTCGGAGAGCACCTTTTTCTGTGCGGCGGTCAATTCGAAGCGGAGCGAATCGGCGAACGGACGAACCAGGGTGTTGTGACGCTCGAAGGCGATGCCGTCCCGTTTCTCGCGGTTCTCGTAGCGCGCCCGGGCGTAGAGCAGCTGCAGGATGAACAGTTCCTCGAACGCGAGGCGGCGGCGCGCCTGCTCGGCGTGTGGGATCGAGGGTGGCCGGTGCAGCCATTCGAGGGCCTGGCGCAGGCTCACCAGATTGAGCTGCTCGAGCAGCGCTTCGGGTAGGACCTCTTCTTCCTCCTCGACCGCAGCCAGCAGCTCGTCGAGGTTCTCACCGATGATGTGGCGGACCTGGCGGTGCGTGAGGTTGGCGGTGGCCGGATATACGGGAAATACCGTGCCCTCCTCCTCGACCGGCTCGCCGCTGCGGGCGAGGACCGTGAACTCGCGCGGTTGAATCTGGCGCCCGTGGAAGAAGCGGACGGGGCCTGAGACGAGGAGGGTGTCGCCCTTGCGGATCGTTCGGTCGAGAAAGGGCTGGCCCGGCCAGGAGCATTCGATGAGGCCCGAGGAATCCTTTATAACGGCCTGGAAGAAGCGGAGCCCGCGGCGCGTGGGGATGACGCCTTTCGATACGACGTCGCCGATGGCGGTGGCGTCCATGCCCGGTTGCAGCTTGGCGATGGGCGTGACCGTGGTCGCGTCCTCGTAGCGGTGCGGGGCGTGGCGCAGCATGTCGCGGACCGTTCGTATCCCGAGCTTGGCCAGGGCTTCGGCGCGTCGCGGGCCGACGCCCTTCAGGTACTGAACGGATCGCTCCAGGCTAGAGGGCTTTCGCGCCGCCACAGCTAACGCAGCCCGATGAAGCGCCGGACGGCCCACTCGGAGCAGAACAGCAGAATGAGCAGCAGGTAGGGCCAGCCGAGGGTAGCGAGGCGGCGCTGCCGCCTCCCGAGGTCGCCGGCATTGGGATCGTTGGCGAAATCGAGACGCTGGACGAGCGTCACCTTGGCCCGTGGAAGCAACTCGGGAACGAACCGCTCCACCTCGACCGGGCCCGCCGCCGAAGCTACGAGATCGTCGGACCGATAAGCGCGGGCGATGTAGCGATAGGACCCGGCCTCGAGCCTCACCTCCAGGGGATCGGGCGCCGCGGCGGCGACCCTGATCAGCGTGTCCGCCCCGCTGATCTCCACGACGAGGGAGTCCGTTACCGGTGGGACGTTCCAGCGCAGCGGGCGATCGAAGGACACAACGCTCTCCAGCGGCTCGATCCCGGTCCCCGCCGTCGCTCTGCCTTCCAGTAGCCAGCCGGCGACGCCGCTCCAGAGGCTGCGGTACAGTTGCCGCCCCGCCCCGCGGCGAAAGGCCCAGCGCCAGTAGCCCTCCGCCGAGGCAACCGCCCAGCGCCTGGGGCCGGCGGAGCCCGCGGCCAGCGCCGGAAGCGGGTCGCCCCTTCTCATCCGCAGCAGGTTCAGCGGGCCCCAGGCGCGTTCGGCCTCGACCGTCCGGGCACGAAGCAGCGGCGCCAGATAGTCCTCGGGCAGACCACTCAGATCGAGGGCGAAAGGCGAAGGAGGTAATTCGGACGAAGCGTACCACTCCCCGCTGAGCGGCGAGCTGATGCTCACGGTCCAGCCGGGAAGGTCGATCGCGGCGGAGCCGGCCGGGAAGAGCAACAAGCGTTCGGCACGGCGCACCAGGTCGCGGGCCCACTCGGGCGCATCGGCGCCGTAGCCGTGCAGGACGAGGAGCGGCGCCGCGCCGGCGCGCCTCTCGACCGCAGCGAGGGATACGGGGCGGTAGCCTTCCAGGGTCACCAGGCTGTCGGCCAGCCATAGGTAACTAGATGTCGGCGCGTCGGTCAGGCGATCGAGGCTGGCGACGAGAAACGACGGCTCCCAATCCGGCCGCAGCGAAATCAACACGGGGCCCGCCGGCCGCTCCGTGACTCGAACGTGGAAAGGCCTCGGGTCGAGCTCCGCCGCGCCCGGACCGGCGGCGAGTCGAACGGCATATCGCCGGTGCCCTGCCCTATCGCCGACCGGAAAGGCGAATCGCGCGGTACTGTACCGCCCGGCTTCGGGTACCGGTATCCACTGCGCGCCTCGCAGGCGATCGTCCTCGTCGACGACCTCCACCCTGACGCTGTCGAGGCCTCTGGCGAACGACACGACGTCCGCCCGAACCTGAACGGAATCGCCGGCCTGCACCCAGGACGAGGCCTCGAGCTCGGCGATCGCCATATCCGGGGACGGAGCGTCGATCACGACGAGGGCCAACTCGATCCGGTTGCGCCGCGCCACATCCAGCGCCTCGCTCGCATCGCCGATCTCGCCGTCGGTGAAGACGACCCCCCGTCTCGCGCCGCTTAGCGCCGCCGCACGCAGCGCCGGGGCTAGTCGCGACTCGCCGTAGATCGGGCTCGCGGGAAGCGAGTCAGCGCTCAGATAGCGCGGCACTTCTTCCCCGAACGCCCAGACGCCCTCGAAGCGCCGGACCGAGTCGATGGCGACCTGCCAAGCAGCGGTCCCCAGGGCACCGGCCGGCCGCGACATGCTATATGACGCGTCCAGGAAGGCGACATCGGCGTCGCCCCCAGGGCCATAGCGCCCCGGGACCAGCGGGTTGAGCAGGATGAGCCAGGCCAGGATCATCGTGAACGTCCTCAATCCGGCGGCCCAGGCGCGGCCGGCGACGGGCTCCTCCCGTGTCCGGTACCACCAGACGGAGAACCCCACGGCCACGGCCGCGCCGAGCGTCAGCAGAATCCACCTAGACGGATCCACGACGTCTCCTGGCTGAGCGAAAAAAAGACCTGCGGAGTGTCAGCGGTGACCCTTAACCTGTGATGGGTGGCCGGCGCGAGCCGTTCTTGCGATCTGCTAACAGTTTGAGAGGGTGCGTGATGGGACGCAAGGCGCTCAGAGAAAAACGCTACCCGGTGCGCCGCTGGCCAACCAGAAGCGCACGTACTCTTGCCGGGTCAGGTCCTGCGGAACCCTCCACCAGGGGTGATCGGTGTCCTGCGTTGGGCTCGACACGGTGCTGGAGGAAACCTGCGCCTCCTCCCTGCACCCACTGCAGACAAAGCTCGTGGCGCCCGCCGGAAGCCATGTGATCTCCGGGGCGCCCGCGATCTCTCTCACCTGCCCGCACGGATGGACGCACGGCCGCAGGTAATACGGCTCCTTTCCGACTGTCTGATAGAACCCGCAGAACTTGCACATGCGGAAGTGCCGGCCGCTCTCTTCTTTGGGCCCGTAGAAACCGGTCCGGCTGCAGGAAGGGCACGGCCGCGGCGGCAGGTCCCGCTCGAGCTCCCGCACCTCGATCTTCCATTCCGATTCGCGGTAAACCCGTGCCGCCGGCAACGGGTCCGAGCTCGACCGCTTGGCGCTCGCCCGCGGCCGCCGTTGCTGCCGCCGCGGCGGCCGCCGCCGCACCGGCTGTCGGTCGCGCCGGGCCTCCTCGAACCGGTAGCCGACCATGACCACGATGGCCAACAGGACGATCTCCCAAAGGAGCCGCGCGATGTCCAGGGTGCCATTCCAGGGTGGGTTCCAAAAGAAACGATACCGGACAACGCTGACGGGGGCCAGGCTCCCATCGCTGAGGCGCCAGAGGAATTCCTGTCGATAGGGTAACAGGATGAAGAGGGGTATCAGAACCAATGAGCCGATTCTGACGGACCAGCTGGAGAAGAGGCTTTTCATTGGACTCTACTGCAATTTCGAACACCGCACACCGAACACCGCCTGTCGAAGGTGACACTGCAAGGTTGAATCATTGAGCCCGAAGACCAAAAGTCCATCAGTCTTAAGGATTGGCGATTTATTGAATTGTGATTTGGGATTGCCGTGCGCCCTTCGAAAGGCGGTGTTCGGTGTGCGGTGTTCGACATTGCAGTTGCATTCCGCCTAGTCGACGCTCCTCAGCCTCGAACTCGTCGCCCGGTTCAAAAGGTTCTGCAGCCGGTCGCGAGCGCGACGGAACCGAGCGACGTCCGATCCGGCGATCGGATTGCCCGATGGCAGATTGACGTTGCGCGCGTCGATCGCTTTGCCGTCCAGGTGCAATTCGTAGTGCAGGTGCGGGCCCGTCGCCAGCCCGGACGACCCGACATAACCGATCAACTGCCCCTGGCTCACGCGCGTGCCACGCCTGACTCCCTTGGCGATGAAGCTGAGATGGGCGTAGCGGGTCCGGTACCCGTTCACGTGCCGCACCTCCACCACCCGTCCGTAACCGCCCCACCATTCGGCCCGCCTGACGGTGCCGTCGGCGGTCGAGTAAACGCGGGTGCCCGCGTCCGCCGCGTAGTCGGTCCCGAGATGTGCGCGGTAAATACCCAACTTCGGGTGGTAGCGGCGACGGGCGAACCGCGAAGAGATACGCCGGAAATCGACCGGCGCTTTCAGGAACACCATCTTCATCGAGTTCCCGTCGTCGTCGAAGTACTCGCCACGGGAACCATACCAGTAGGCCCTGTAAGTTCGGCCGCGGTTGGTGAACTCGGCCGCCAGGACCCGGCCGGGCCGCACGGACCCGTCCGACCGAACGTGTCGCTCGTACACCGCCCGGTAGCTGTCTCCTTTGCGGAGATCAATCCCGAAGTCGATGCTCCACTGGAAGGGGCGGTAGATGCCCCACATGAGCTGTTCTATCCGCTCCTGCTGGCCCATCGAGCCCGCATCCAGCGCCATCACCGAACTGTAAAGACTGCTTCGGATCGAGCCGGCGACGACCAGCGTGTCGATCAACACCGGCAGTTCATTCAACCGCGATGTCCATGCGACTTCGCCCGGCACCAGCGTAACCTCGTTGTCGGCGTCGATGCGAACCGTCACGTCCATCACGCTGTCCCAGACCGTTCGCTGCACCTGAACCGTCACCCCGGGTCGCAAGACCCGCGGGTTGACGTAGGTGCGAAGCGCGTGGACGGCCTCGGCGATCTGCGCCTGCGACAATGCCTGCCGCGAAAGGACCTGCGCCAGAACCTCTCCGCGTCTCAGTGTGTCCGTTCTGACCACCGGCTCGGCCTGCTTACCCGATACGACGATGGGCTGCAGCTCCAGGACGTGGCGCTGCGAGCTGGCCGGACGCCCCAGAATGAGCGTCAGGCCACCGGTGACCAGGAGCGCGAAGAGTAGAAGACCTCTACCCATTCCGCGTTCCGGGAGGGGAATCCTGTTTGAGCGGTCTGTGCTTTAGCCTCACCTGGCGCAGCTCCACGTTAGTCCATCTGCCTGCGAATGAAGGTCGGGATCTCGAGCTCCCTTGGATCGGTGACCTCGATCGGCACGACCTTGTTCTGGTTCATCGGCGCATTCGGCGCGCGCCCTTCCGTGTTCGCGGCGGCCCGTGTCCCGCCGTTCCTGACTTTGCGCGCTCCGAAGTTCGGCCGCAAGACCTTCGGCGATCCGTTGCCGTCCGGTTCGAAGCCGGTGGCGATCACCGTGACCCGAATCTCGTCTTCCAACGTCGGATCGTGCACGGTCCCGAAGATGATCTCCGCTTCGTCGCCGGCCGTGTCCCGGATCATCGAGCTCACCGTGCTGACTTCCTCGATCGTCAGATCGGTTCCGCCCGTGATGTTGATCAGCACCGCCTTGGCGCCCGAGATCGAGATGTCGTCCAGCAGCGGCGACGAGATCGCCTCCTGGGCCGCCTCCTGGGCCCGGTTGTCGCCCCTTCCGCTGCCCGTGCCCATCAGCGCGGGTCCACGGTTCGCCATCACGGTACGCACATCGGCGAAATCGACGTTCACGTCGCCAGTCACGCTGATCAGGTCCGAGATACCGCGGGTCGCCTGCAGCAGCACCTCGTCGGCCCGCTTCAGCGCTTCCCGGAAGCTCGTCCCTTTCCCGACCACCGCCAGCAGCCGCTGGTTGGGTACCACGATCACGGTGTCCACCGCCTTACGGATCTCGGCCAGACCGATCTCCGCCTGCTGCAGGCGCTTTTTGCCCTCGAACTCGAAGGGCTTCGTGACTATGGCTATGCTCAGAGCTCCCAGCTCCCGGGCCAGCTGCCCCACTATCGGCGCGGCCCCAGTCCCCGTGCCGCCTCCCAGGCCGGCGGTCACGAATACCAGATCCGCCCCCCTTAATACCTGAATTATGTCCTCTTTGTTCTCGTCGATCGCCTGGCGCCCGATCTCGGGCCTGGCCCCTGCCCCCAGGCCGCGGGTCAGCTTCTTGCCGATCTGGACCTTGACCTGGGCGCGGCAGTTGCCCAGCGCCTGCACGTCCGTGTTCACACCCACGAACTCCACGCCCGGTAGGTCCTCCTCCACCATCCGATCTACGGCGTTGTTGCCACCGCCGCCGATCCCGATGACGCGCATCTTCGCGTTGCGATCGCGCGTCTCAGCTAGCTCGAATCGTATCATCCTCGTCCCCTCCCGTTTTGTACGTCCCAGAATCGTGCTACGACCTGCAAGTAACCGGTAACCGGTAACCGGTGACCGGTAACTGCTAAGCTCAAATCCAAACTCCTAACTCCCCTATTCCGTAATCCCCTAATCAAATTCAGAATTCCCGTCTAAAAGAACTCCTTGATCCAGCCTCCAACCTTCGATAGCGCCTTCAGCGTAGGCCGCCGCCCGTTGCCGAAGTCCTCGCGGATTCTTCCGACCCCGAACAGCATCAGGCCCGCCGCCGTCGCGAACTTCGGCCTCTTGACCGAGTCGGCCAGGCCGCCGAGGCCGTCGCCCGGCGAGCCGCAGCGGACCGGCACGGTGAAGATCGACTGTGCCACCTCCAGGGTGCCCTCGAGGCTGGCGCCGCCGCCGGTCAGGACCACTCCGCCGCCGAGCCGGTGCGCGTAGCCGGCGCGCTCGATCTCGTGGAACACCAACGTCAACGTTTCGTCCATCCGCTGCTCGATGATGTGGGCGAGCAGTTCGCGGGGCATGTGCTTGCTGGCGCCCGGCGCCGGGCCCGGCACCTCGATCGTCTGCTGCGGATCCACCATTCGCGTGGTTGCGACCCCGTGGCGCTCTTTCACCCGCTCGGCCTCGACGTAGGGGATTCCGAGCCCCTTCACGAGGTCGTTGGTGAACGAGACGCCGCCGCACGGGATGACCGCGACGTGTCGGATCTTGCCCTCCTGGAAGATCGCGATCTCTGTCGAGCGGCCACCGACGACGACCGCCGCGCTACCCACTTCGCGCTCCTCCGGCGTCAACACGGCCAGGCCCGCGGCCATCGGATTCAGCACGAGCTGGGCGGCCTCGTATCCGGCGCGCGAGACGGCCTTGCGAAGGTTGCGGGTCGCGGCGCCCGAACCCAGCACCATGAACACGTCCGCCTCGAGGCGCGTCCCGACCATGCCGACGGGGTGCTGGATGCCGCCACGATGATCCACCGAGTAGTCCTGGGGGATCACGTGAAGCAGCTCCCGGTCAGGTGGAACGACCACGGCGCGAGCCACCTCGTGAACGCGCTCGACGTCAGCCTCGTCGATCTCCTCGGCGCCGATGGCGACGATGCCGTTCGAGAAGCTCGTCTGCACGTACTCGGCCGAGATGCCGACGTAGAGCGCCCGCGGTTGAACGCCGGCCATCAATTCGGCCTGCTTGAGCGCCTGTCGGATCTCGTCGGTCGTCTCTTCCAGGTTGCTGACCGCGTCACGGCGGATGCCGTTGGGCTTGACCTGGCCGACGCCCAGGACCTTGACCTGGGTCGAGCCGTCACCGTCCAGCACGAGCTCTCCGATGACGGCGCACGTCTTGGTAGAACCGATGTCCAGCGCACCGATGAGATAGGGTGTGGCAATCATGTCTGCTCTCTCCGAACCACGATTTGGTCCTCGTAACGAGCCTCGAGCAATTCAGCGGCGACTCCACGGTTCCGCAGATCCGCCAGCGTGGCGCGGACCCGCCAGACTACCGTTTCGTCGATCTCGCTGGGTAAGGCGAGACGTCGCGCAGGTTGCGATAAGACCAGGTTGGCCATGAGCCCCTGGTCGCCCATCAGGTCAAAATCCGATATGACAGCCGCGAGTCCCGGATCGAGGGCGTGAAGCCCGGAGAATATCTCCAGGGCCACCATCGCCGGGCCCGCTTTCAATCGCGTCGAATCTTCTGTCAGCTCCGCGGCCGCCGTCAGCAGCGGCAGGTCCAAAGAAGTTCCGGCCGGCTCGATCGGCAGCACGGTCCCGTCGCCGCGAACGGCCTTCAACTCGGGGACACCGACCAGCGCGATCGGTTCGACTTCCCGTATGACGATGCGCAGCGCCTGGAAGCCCGAGCGGTGTACTCGCACCTCTTCGATCAGCGGGTGCCGTACGAGGCCACGCTCCAAAGCCGTGTAATCCTCCCACACGGAGTGACCGCTGCCGATCGCCGCCATCCGCAGCAGAGAGTCCGGCGCCACCCATCGCGCGCCGACGACCTCCACCTGGCGCACGTTGAAGTAGCTGACGCGCACCAGCAGCGCCCGGCCCCAGACCGGGCTCGTGATTGCCGCGGCCACGGCCAGCAGGCCCAACAAGAAGGCGACCCTCGGCAGCGCGCTTCGTCCTTTCATGACTTCTTCGCTCCTAAGCGGCGAAGCGTTTCTTCGGAGAAGCCCCAGAACTCTATCTCGGGCTCGAGTGCGATTCCCGTCTCATCGAGGACCCGCCTGCGGGTGTCCAGCATCAGCTCGACGACGTCCTCGGCGCGGGCTTCGCCCGTGTTCACGATGAAGTTCGCGTGCTTCGGCGATACCTGAGCGTCTCCGCGCCGGGCGCCACGCAGCCCCACACGGTCGATGAGCTGCCAGGCCGACGGCGCTGGAGATTCCGGGTTCTTCCACGTCGACCCGCAGGTCGGCTCGTCGTAGACCTGTGCCTCGAGCTTCGCCAGACGGCGCACCGCGTGCTCCTCATCGACCCGCGCCGGGTCGCCGACAGGCGCTTCCAGCTCGGCGCGCATCAACACCGCGCCCGGCTCGAGGTCGATGCGGCGATACCGGGGCCGCACGTCCTCCGGCTTCAGCCGGCGTGTCGTTCCGTCGGGCCACATGGCCTCGGCCCAAAGCACCCGCTCCCATATCCCTTCGTCGGCCGTCCCGGCGTTCATCTTGAGTGCTCCGCCGATCGTCCCCGGCACGGCCTCGAGGATCCAGAAGCCGGTCCGTGCGGCGCGACGCGCCGCCTGCACGACGCTGGAGATCGGGGCGGCCGCGCCGGCTGTAATCGTCTCTTCGAGGACCTCGAAGCGCTTGAACTCGCCTTCCAGCAGCAGCACGGGACGGCCCGGGCCGTCGTCCGAGATCAGCAAGTTCGCGCCGAGGCCAAGTACCAGGACCGGCTCGCCATCGAGCTCGGCAAGAAGCGACCGGAGCTCCCCCTCCGAACCGGCCCTGGCAAAAGCAGGCGCTACACCGCCAATCTTCCACCGAGTCATCTCGGCCAACGGCACGTCATGCATCCACATGGCCCCGTCTGCGCTGATCTAGCACGGCGTGGGCGACCCCGTCTATGTCGCCCGCGCCGAGAGTCATGAACACGTCGCCCGGCAGCAACCTTGTCCCGAGCGCTTGGATCAGATCCGCAAGCTCTTCTATGTAGTGGACCCGCTCCTCTTCCTTCTCCTCACGCGCGGCGTCCACCACGAGGCCGGCCGAGACGCCGGGAATGGGCGCTTCGCGGGCCGGGTAGATGTCGGTGACGAACACCACGTCCGCCGCCGCGAGGGCTCGACCGAACTCGCCGGCGAAGGCGCGGGTCCGACTGTAGAGATGCGGCTGAAAGGCGACCACCAATCGCCTGTCGGCGAACACCTGACGCGCCGTCTCGAGAGTCGCCGCCACCTCGGTGGGATGGTGCGCGTAATCATCCACTATGGTCACGCCACCGGCCTCGCCGAGAGTTTGGAAGCGCCGCTCTACGCCGCCGAAGCTAGCGAAGGCCGGGTCGGCGAGCTTGGGTTCGACTCCGAGCGCGACCAGGACGCCGAGCACCGCCAGCGCGTTGCGCACGTTGTGCTTGCCGCGCAGCACCAGGTTGAACTCGCCCAGCGGCGCGTCACCCAAGCGCGCCGAGAAGCGGGTTCGCTCCGGCTCGTAGGCGATGGATTCGGCGCGCAGCATGGCGTCGTTGCCGAGACCGTACCCGAGTCCGCGCACGCCGGCCCGCTCGAGCCGCGCCCGGGCGCCGGCGTCATCCACGCAGGCGATCACGTGTCCGTCTTGGGGGACGTGATCGACGAACTCGTCGTAGGCGGCCTGCATCTCATCGAAGCTCCCGTAGGTGTCCAGGTGCTCCGCTTCGACCGAGGTGATCACCGCGATCTGCGGCCGCAGCGCGAGGAACGAGCGGTCGTACTCGTCCGCCTCCACGACGAAGGTCGCCCCGCTCCCGATGCGGGCGTTGCCGCCCCAGGCCGGGACGCGACCGCCGACGAGAGCGGTGGGGTCGGCGCCGGCGGCCTCGAGGGCGAGCGCCGTCAGGGCCGTGGTCGTTGTCTTGCCGTGCGTGCCGCTGATGGCGACCAGCGTGCCGGCGCTGACCAGCTCGGCCAACGCGATGCTACGCTTGAGCGTCGGCACCGCCTTCGCGCGAGCTTCCGCCAGTTCGGGATGGTCCTCGGGTACGGCAGCGGTGTGAACCACCGCCGCGCAGCCCGCGACGTGCTCGGGGTCATGCCCCCGGCTCACGATCATCCCTCGCTCTTCCAGTCCACGGGTGGTTTCGTTCGACTCCTTGTCACAACCGCTCACCTTGGCGCCCTGCGCTTGCAGCAAGAGCGCCAGGCCGGCCATACCGGCACCGCCGATCCCCACCAGGTGGATCGTGGCTCCCTGCTCCGCCAGCCGGGCCAGCCCGCGGTATCTCATCGGTCCTCCATGAGGCGCCACAGGTCGGCCGCGATGTCGTCGGCAGCGTGCGGGTTGCCGCGTTCCTCCGACGCGCGGCTCATTGTCTCTACCCGCTTCGCCCCCTCGAGCAAATCGAGCATCGCGCTCCACAGCACACCCGGCGTTCTCCTGGCCTCGGCCTCCTCCAGCACCACCGCCGCGCCGTCCGCCTCGAGGGCGCGAGCGTTGTAGCGCTGGTGATCGGCCGCCGCGTGGGGCAACGGGATGAGCACGGCCGGAACGCCCCAGGCGCACAACTCTGACAGCGCCAGCGCGCCGGCCCGCGAGACGGCGAGCGTGGCGATTGACAACGCGCTATCCATCTCGGCGATGTAGGGCATAGCGCGCACCGCGACCTTCGACCCCGCCGCAGCCAGGCGGTTCGATACGTCCGCGTGATGTGCCGGCCCGGTGGACCAGAGTATCTCGGCGTCAACGGGCAACGGTGGCAACGCGCCGTTACTCACCGCCTCGACCGCCGCCAGCAGCGCCTCGTTGATGCCGGCGGCACCTTGGCTACCGCCCACGACCAGCACCACGCGACCCGCCCCCAGCCCGAACTCGCTTCTCACCGAGTCGGGGTGCGGCCGCTGGTCGGGCCAGCTGATCGGGTTCCCGTGAACCCGGACCAGAGTGTCCGGGCCCGGTGACAGTTTCTTCATCGCCTCCGCGTAACCGAGGTGCAGTTGATCGACATATGGCGCCAGCCAGCGGGTCGCGAGACCCGGGTTGCTGTTCGCTTCCTGGATCGCCGTTGGTATCCGCTTGACGAGAGCCCAAGCGACGACAGGGCCGGCCGCATAGCCGCCGGTTCCCACGACCAGTCCGGGCGCGAACTCGTCCAAAGCGCGGCGAATCGCGACGCTGCTCGTGACAGCCGAACGCAGCAGCCGCCAGTTCCGCCAGGGACGGCTGCGGTAAATCGGCTCCAGAGGCAGCAGGCGATGCGCCACACCTTTCTCGGGAAAGACACGCGACTCGACACCTCTCTTGGCTCCAATGAACAGTACCTCCAACTCATCGCCTGCCAGCCTGCTGAGCGCATCGCCCAGGTTGAGGGCCGGGTACAGGTGGCCGCCCGTTCCACCGCCGGCGATGATCGCACGGTGGCCCACGTCGCTACGCTCGCCAACTGCCTATGTTCAACAGGATGCCCACCGCCGCCAGCGAGACGACGAGGCTCGACCCACCGTAGCTTATGAACGGCAGTGTCACTCCCGTGGTCGGCAACAAGCCCATAGTCACTCCCATGTGGATCAGCGCGCTGACCACAATCAGCATCGTCAGGCCGACGGCCAACAAGAATCCAAACGAATCCGGCGCGCGCCGGGCGATCCGAAGACCGAGGAAACCGATCAGGGCGACTGCCAGAGCGATCGCGACCACGCCCAGCAGCCCCCACTCCTCCGAGATGATCGCGAAGGCGAAATCGTTGTGCGGCTCAGGCAGGAAGTAGTACTTCTGAGCGCTTTCGCCGTACCCGACCCCGAATACTCCGCCCGAGCCCACGGCGATCAGCGATTGGTTCAGCTGGTAGCCGGCGCCCGCCGTGTCCGAGCCGCCATGCAGGAACGTGACGAGCCGCGTCATCCGATAGCTGGCGGCCTGGATGTACTCCCAGAGGATCGGAAGCGACAAGACACCCAGCAGGATGAAGTGCCCGATCCGCGCGCCCGCCGCGAACAGCACGATGGCGCAGATCAATGCGATGAGCGCCACCGATGACAGGTCCGGCTCGAGCATGATCAGAAAGCCGATCGGCAAGTAGATCACGCCGAACGCCGCCAGGCCCCAACGCAGGCTGCGAACCTGTTCGCCCTTCTTCGCCGCCAGCGCCGCCGTCCAGATGACCATCACCAGCTTGGCCACCTCGGAGGGCTGCACGCGAATCCCGAGATCCAACCAGCGACGCGCCCCGTTTCGCGCCGGCGCGATCGACTCGGTGCCGGGCAGCACCAGTACCAGTAGGGCCGCCGCCGTCACGGCGAGCAGCGGCCAGGCCAGCTGTCGATAGACCCGGTAGTCGACGCGCGCGATCACGTACAGCCCCACCAACCCTACCAGCGCCTTGCTCGCCTGCTGGCGCAGGTAGTAGTGATCGGGTAGCCCCTGCTTCTGCGCGATGAACGAGCTGGCGCTGTACACGGTGAGCAGGCCGACCAGCACCAGGAACACGGCGACGGCCAGCAACATGCCGGCATCGCGCCGCGCGCTTCCCGCGGCGGGCACATAGGCGTCGACCGCTACCGATGCAGCCAGATCCCTCACGATACCTCTCGATATCCGAGAAGCTCGGCGAAACGCCTGCCGCGCTCCTCGTAATTGCGGAACATGTCGAAACTGGCGCAGCCGGGCGCCAACAGGACGACATCACCGGGCTCCGCCAGCCGCGTCGCGGCCCGGATGACTTCTTCGAACGGGCCGTCCACTCTGACGAGCGCGAACGCGCCCGCCAGCTCCGACTCGATCTGCGTGGCGGCCGCGCCGTAGGCCACCACCGACTTCACCCTGCCCCGCATCTCGGGCAATAAATCTTCGAACGACTCGCCTTTCGGCTTCCCGCCGAGCAGCAAAACGATGGGTCGATCCAGCGACGCCAGGGCGACGCGCGTCGAAGCGACGTTCGTCGCCTTCGAGTCGTTGATCCAAAGCACGCCGCCCCGCTCGCCGACTGGCTGCAGGCGGTGCGGCAGCGGCTCGAACTCACGCAGGCTGTCTCGAACGGCTGAGACCGGCACCTGCGCGTAGTTCGCCACAAGGCCCGTGGCGAGCGCGTTGGCCACGTTGTGAGCGCCCATCAGCTTCAACTCGTCCCGAGCGACAAGCTCGACTTCCTGGCCGTCGCAGCGAGTCACGAGCATCCCGCCCTCGGCCACGAAGGCGCCTTCTTCCGACTCGGGTAGCGGACTCGAGACACGGAAATAGCGGGCGCCACCGGCATGCCCTTTAGCGAGATTCAAAACGCCGTCGTCCTCTCCGTTCAGCACCCAGCGGCTGTCGGAGGTGGCGTTCTCGAACAGTCGCGCTTTGTCGGCGTAGTATCTTTCAACGCTCGCGTGCCAGTCGAGGTGATCGGGGGACAAATTCAGGAATACGCCGATCGCCGGGCTGAATCGCGCCACGTTGGCCAGCTGGAACGAGCTGACCTCGACCACGACCCATTCGTATTCCGCGTCTTCTTCCACCACGAGCTCCGACAGGGCGCGCCCGATGTTGCCGCCCACTCCCACCCGCACTCCGGCGCGCTCCAGCGTATCGCCGATCCAGGCGCTCGTCGTCGTCTTCCCGTTCGTTCCGGTCACCGCGATCACCGGCGCCGACAGGAAATTGAACGCCAGCTCCAACTCTGAGATCACCGGGAGCGAGCGGATGCCGGGCGCCTGGAGGACTTCGGCCTTTGGCGGTATGCCGGGGCTCACCACCAACAGGTCGCAGCCCTCCAGGGCGGAGGTGTCGTGGCGTCCCAGCTCGACCTCGACGCCGGGGTCACGCAACTCGTCTACCGCCTTCCGCAGCTCCTCGGTGTCGGCGGAGTCGCTGGCGTACACGGAAGCGCCGGCCCTGGCCAGCAGGCGCGCCGCGGCGCGGCCGCTGCGACCCAGGCCCAGGACGCCTACCCTGGTTTCCGTCCACGACTCCGGAATCTTCATCGCACCTTCAACGTGCTGAGCGCGATCAACGCGCAGAGCATGCCGGCGATCCAGAAACGGATCACCACTTTCGACTCCGACCAGCCGAGCTGCTCGAAGTGATGATGCAGCGGCGCCATCCGGAAGACCCGACGCCCCTGCCCAAAACGTCTCCGCGTGTACTTGAACCAGGACGTCTGCAGAATGACCGAGAGCGCTTCCGCCACGAACACCGCTCCCACGATCAACAGCAGGAACTCGCCCTTGATGAGCACCGCCACGGTTCCCAATGCGCCGCCCAGCGCCAGCGAGCCCGTGTCGCCCATAAACACTTCCGCCGGGTGACTGTTGAGCCAGAGGAACCCCAGCGCGCCGCCGCCCAGCGCCCCACAGAACACCGCCAGCTCGCCCGAGCCGGGCAGGTAGAAAAGCCCGAGGTAGTTGGAGACGTCGACGCGGCCGATCAGGTAAGCGAAGAGCCCGAAGGTTCCCCCAGCGATCGCCGCGAGGCCGGCGGCCAGCCCGTCGAGTCCATCGGTGAAGTTCACCGCGTTGGCGCTTCCGCTCACGACCAGCGCCACGAACGGCACGAAGAAGGGCGCCCAGATCACCAACCGCCACTCCTTGAAGAACGGCAGAGTGGTGTGGTTGACGGGGTACTCACTGAGCGGGTACCGCCAGAGCAGGTATCCCAACGCCAGGCCGAGAACGAACTGGCCGATGAACTTGTTACGGGCGACAAGACCGCGTGACTCGCGCTGCACTACCTTGAGGTAGTCGTCCACAAAGCCCAGCGTGCCCATGGCGATGGTGATGCCCAGTGCGAAGAGAACGTACGGGTTGTCGAGCCGAGCCCAGAGCACCGTCGGTATCACCACGGCCGCCAGTATGATCAGGCCGCCCATCGTCGGCGTGCCCGCCTTCGACAGGTGCGCGTGCGGACCATCCAGTCGAATCACCTGACCGATCCCCTTGCGCCGCAACATGGCGAGGATGGGCGGCCCGGCGACGAAGGCGATGATCACAGCCGTGAACATGGCCGCACCGGCCCTGAACGTGATGTACTGGAACAGGTTGAACACTATGTGCTTGTCGGCCAGCGGGAACAGGAATTCGTATAGCACGTTCGCCCTCGCTATCCGTTGTCAGCCGACACGGTTTCGTCGACGCCGAAATCGCGCTCGAACATCGGGACCGCCCGCTCGAACTTCATTCCGCGCGATGCCTTGAGCAGCACGGCCTCATCGCCACGCAGCCGGCTCGCGAGCTCTCGGTACGCGTCTTCCAGCTCTTCCAGTACCATCACGCCTTCACGCGTTGCGATGTCGCGGCGCGCGCAGGCGGCGGCAAATTCGCCGGTCGCTGCGATGAGCTCGATTCCGGAATCCACCATCCAGCCTACCACGCGCTCGTGCAGCACCGCGGACCGCTCGCCGAGCTCGAGCATCGTCCCGATGAGGGCGGCGCGGCGCCGGCCGGCCGCCAGGCCGTCGAGCGCATCGATGGCCGCCCGAAAGGACGCCGGATTGGCGTTGTAGCAATCGACGAGCAGGGTCAGCCGGCCGATGCGACGCACCTCACCACGCATCGGCGGCAACTCAACCTCCGCGAGGCGCCGGGCCATCGCTTCAGGCGCCATGCCGAGGCGGTCCCCGACCGCCAGCGCGAAGAGAGCATCACGGACCAGGTGTGCCCCGAAGCCCGGCAACCTGAAGTCGACGCCGTTCCATCTCCAGGCGACCCCGTCTTCCGACGTCGACCAGGCTTCCGGCTGCACGTCCGCCGCCTGGCTGAAGCCGACCGTGCGGGCGTCGGGCCGGCGCCGGCGCGCCTGCCGCACCAGCTCCTCCGGTTCATCGGAGACCAGGGCGCTGCCGCCGTTCTCGAGCGTATCGAGTAGAGCGAGCTTCTCGTCGAGCACGCCCTGCAGATCGCCGAGCCCCTCGAGATGGCCCTCGCTGACCGAGGTGATGACCGCGCAATCCGGCCCGGCGATGCGGCCGAGCTGTTCGATCTCGCCCGGTTGGTTCGAAGCGACCTCGAGAACCCAGGTGTTCGCGGCCTCGGGCGCGCCCAGGATCGACAATGGGACGCCCACCAGGTTGTTGAAGTTGCCCGGGCTCGCGTAGACGTCGCCGCCCAGCGCCGCGGCCATCAGGGCGCGGGTGGTGGTCTTCCCGGTTGTCCCGGTGATGGCGACCACGGTCGGGTCGAGCGCTCTGCGGCGCGCCGCGGCGAGTTGACCGAGAGCTCGGAGAGCATCGTCGACGACGAACAGCTCGAAATCGGTGGACAGGCCGGCGAGCCGCCGCTCGGCTACGGCGCCGGCGGCTCCGGCTTCGGCGGCAGCCGTGACGAATTCCGCCCCGTCATACGTCGCGCCGCGCAGCGCGACGAACAGCTCACCTCTCTTCAGGGTTCGCGTATCCGTGGAGATTCCCACGTAGACGCGTCCCGCTACCCCTACGGTCGGGAGGTGGAGGGTCTCCGCGACCCGCTCGCTCGTCCAGGAGAAGCGGGCCATCAGCGGTCTTCCTTCCGCCCGAGGATCTCGCCCACGATGGCCGCTTCATCGAAGGGCCGGCGCTCGTCACCGACGATCTGGTAGACCTCGTGTCCCTTCCCTGCCAGCAGGACGGCGTCGCCGGGCTCCGCGATCTCGATCGCCCGGGCGATCGCCGCGCGGCGATCGACGATGCGCTCGTGCGGCGCGCCCTCGAGCCCAGGAAGGATCTCCCGGATGATGGCTTCCGGCTCCTCGTTCCTCGGGTTGTCAGAGGTGACGATCGTGAAGTCCGCCCCTTCCGCGGCGGCGCGGCCCATGAGCGGCCGCTTGCCGGGGTCGCGATCGCCTCCGCAACCGAACAGGGCTATGAGCCGGCCGCTGAGCAACGGGCGCAGCGCCGCCAGCGCCCGGCTCAGCGCGTCGGGCGTGTGCGCGTAGTCCCGAACCACGATCGGCTCTTCGGCCAAGATCTCCAGCCGACCGGGCACTGACGGCGCCGCCCAGAGACGCTCCGCCACCGACGCGGAGTCGATCCCCAGCGCGCCGGCCGCAGCGGCCGCCGCGAGAGCGTTCGAAACGTTGAACTCACCGATGAGCGGCAACTTTACCTCCACCTCATCTTCCGGCGTCACGAGAGTCCATTGAGAACCCGTCGGTCCCAACCGTACGTTGCGTGCCCCGTAATCGGCCGCGCTCGCCAACCCGTAGGTCACCCGGCGTCTATCCCTCAACAACGCCGACCAAGCAGCATCGTCCGCGTTCAACACCAGCGCTCCGTGCGCGGACACCAGATCGGCGAGCCGCAACTTCGCACCCAGGTACGCCTCGAAGTCCGCGTGGTAGGCGAGGTGATCGCGACTCAGGTTCGTGAAAACCCCGACTTCGAACTCCACCCCATCCACCCGGCCCTGCGAGAGTGCGTGCGATGACACTTCCGCTACGACACACTCCGCGCCGCCCGCCTTGAACTCTGACAGCAGCCGGGCGAACTCGATCGGTCCGGGGGTCGTGAGGCCGGTGGCCGCCGCGGCCCCTGCCGCGTCTATCGCGCCCAGCGTGCCCAGCGATCCCGTAGCCAACCGTCCCGACAAAACGTGCCGGGCGAGATGGACCGTGGTCGTCTTGCCGTTTGTTCCCGTGACTCCAACGAGAGCGAGCTCCGTGCCCGGCTCTCCAAACACGACACACGCCGCGATCGCCGCGGCGCGCCTGGCGTCCGTTACGCGGAACTGAGGCAGATCCAACCGGTCGTCCGGAGTCTCGACCAGCGCCGCGGTCGCACCCGCCTCAGCCACGTGCTTCAGGAAGTCATGTCCGTCGTACGCATACCCCCTTATTGCGCAGTAGAGATCACCGGCCCTGACCGACCGTGAATCAACGCTGATCCCCGTGACCGAGAGATCGGTCTCCGGGGACGGCGCGGCCAGGAGCCCACGAGAGTGCAAACGAGCGAGAATACCGGCTATCGGAATCACCTCGTGCCTTGTTCGGAATCGGACGCGTCCGGCGGGCTGCGTCCACCACCCACGAGTAACACGTGCTCGCCTCGGCGTAGCCTGGTTCCGACCGATGGCTGCATCGACAACACACGTCCACCTCCCTGCACTTCGACCCGCCAACCCGATTCGTGCAGCCTGTGAGCGGCCGCACGCAGTGACAGGCCTTTGACATCCGGTAACGCCGCTGTGGACTGCTGCCCGGCGAGTTCGTTCTCCGCCGGAGCCCGCAGCAGCGGTGCGTCGAGTGCGAATATGTAAGGACCACCGGCCGGCGCCTGACCCGCTGTAACTCCCGCCTGCTCGTCCGGAATTTCCGGCTCCCCCATCAGCGGCGGCGCCGACCAGTAGCTTCCCGCAAGAGCGGCGCGAACCGCGGTGCGCATGACCGGTGCTGCGGTCGCGCCCCCGTAGTACGCCCCGCTCGGTTCATCGAGTTTGACCAGAATCACCAGCTCCGGATCGTCCGACGGGATCAGCCCGACGAACGACGATGTGTACGACCGGCCCGAGTAGCCTTCCACGCTGTCAAAACGCCAGGCCGTGCCCGTCTTGCCCGCTACGCTCAGACCCAGAACTCCCGCGCTGCGGCCGGTCCCCTGTGTCACCGCGCTGGCCAGGACCGTGCGAATCTCGGATGCGACGTCCTGCGCCACCACGCGCCGCACCACTTGCGGCGACTTGTCCCAGCGGGCCGAACCATCGGCGCTTCGCGCCTCTCGCACCAATTGCGGGCGCATCAGGATTCCGCCGTTCGCCAGCGCGCCATAGGCCATGGCCAACTGCAGCGGCGTCACGGCCACCTCGTATCCGATCGCCAGCGAGGCCTGGCTCTGCCGCGACCATTCCGAAGGACGCCTCAGCAGACCGGGCGACTCCGACGGATAGGCGAGGCCGGTCGGCGTCCCGAACCCGAAGGCCCGCAGGAAACTGTACTGGGTTCCCCTGGACAGCCGCTCCGAGAACTTGGCCATCCCGACGTTGCTCGAGAGCGTCAACGTCTGCGCCAGGCTCAATTCACCGTGCGGCGTTTCGTCGTGGATCGTTCGCCCCGATGTCAGGTAGAGCCCGTTCCCCGTGTCCACCGTATCCGACAACTCGGCCAGGCCCTCGGCCAGCAGCGCCGCCGCGGTGAACGGCTTCAACGTCGAGCCGGCCTCGTAAGGCTCGGTCGCCGCGGTGAAATTGCGGAACGTCGCATCGACACCGCGCCGGCGACTCGCCGCGGCCAGCACCTCGCCCGTCCTCGGGTCGATGACCAGCATGTCGCCACCCTTCGCATCGGAGACCGACACCGCGTCCTCGAGGACCGACTCGGCTATCGCCTGCATCTCCGCGTCGATCGTCAGGTAGATGTCGTTCCCGGGCGTCGGCGCGACGATCTCAGTCACCAGCCAGTTGGCGGAGGACTGGGTCGCGTCCACACGACTCACACCCGTGCCGGGCTGACCGGCCAGCAGCGAGTCGAAGCTCAGCTCCAGGCCGCTCTGTCCCCTGCCGTTCGCATCGACCCGGCCGATGATCTCCGCGGCGAGCTGCCCGCGGGGATAGAAGCGATCGACCACCGCCGTCGGGTAAACGCCGATCCGGCCGGCGCGCTCCTCGATCATCTCCTTGACCAGCGCCGAGTGGCGGCCGTGGAGCGGCACCCACCTCTTGTCGCCCTGCGCGATCTGGGCCGCGACCTCGGGGCTCAGACCCAGCAGGCTGCGAAGCGCCACGGCGGCCGTCGCCCGATCGGACAGCTCCTGTGGCGCGATGGCGATCTTGTACGTGGTCCGACCGACGACCAGCTCGCGACCTTCGCGATCGTAGATCGTCCCGCGCGGCGCCGTCAGTGGGATCCGCTCCGACTGCTGGCCCACGGCGAGCGCACTCCATTCCTCGCCCTCGACCACCTGCAGGTGGAAGGCGCGACCCAGAAGCACGGCGAAGCTGAGCAGCAGAGAGAGCTGAATCATCCCATGCCTCAGGTGGCGCCTGCGCGCCTGCCGCGCCGCCGACTTCATGGCGCCCCCCCAGCTGCCGTCGCCTGCCCTCTCACGTGCAGGATCACGATCTCCTCACCGCTCGGCGTGTGTAGACCCAATTCCTCCGCGGCTCGCACAATCCGGCCCCGGCTTCGCAGGTACTCGATCTCTTGCTTCAGCTCGCTCCGCGTGACATCCGAGCCTTCCTGGCGCTCGCTGGTCTCGCGGATCCCCTGGGCGATCTCTCTGCCGCGAGCGCCGCGGTGAACGGCCACGAACATCCCGGCCAGCAACAGCATGGCCGAGAACGCGGCGAGGATTCCTCTGATCCTCATTCTCCCCGCTCCCACGCCCGCAGCCGCGCGCTCCGCGCCCGCGGGTTCCTCGCCACCTCCAGGTCCGATGGCTGCGCCAGCCGGCGCGTCAGGTCATGACCGAGCGCTCGGCCCCGGCAGGCGCAAATCGGCAATTCCGGCGGGCAAACGCAGTCGCGGCTCCATTCGCGGAAGGCACGCTTCACCTGGCGATCCTCCAGCGAGTGATACGAGATCACGACCATGCGGCCGCCGGGAGCCAGCAGGTCGCGCAGCGCCGGAAGCGCCCGCTCCAACGAAACCAGTTCCTGATTCACCGCAATCCGTAACGCTTGGAAGATCGGCGCCGCATCCGATGCTCTCATCGGTCGACCCCTCACATTCTCCATCACCCTCAGCAGATCGTCGCTCATCAGCAGCGGCGCGCGCTTTCTGTACTTCACTACTTCGGAGGCCAATCGACGCGCTCCACGGTCTTCTCCGTAGGCGCGAAAGATCTCCGCCAATTCTTCCGCAGATAGATTCGCCAGGAGATCCGACGCCGTCGCTCCCTCGCCCGACATCCGCATGTCGAGCGGAACGCCCGGTCGGAACGAAAATCCGCGTCGCCTAGTGTCGATCTGGTGGGAGGACACCCCCAGGTCCAACAATACTCCAGCCAATGCGCCCTCCCCCAGACCGTACAACTCCGCCGCTTCCGCGAAATCGCCCCGACAGTACGTCACGCGATCTCCAAACGGGCGCAAACGTACTCCCGCCCGCACCAGCGCTTCTTCATCTCTGTCCATTGCCAGCAACCGTACGCCCTCGCTGGCTCCCAGTATCGCTTCCGCGTGCCCGCCCCCGCCTACCGTCCCGTCCAGAAAGACGCCGCCACGCTGAGGTGCCAGAAGCTGGATCACCTCGATCGGCATCACCGGCTGGTGGAATGCGTTCACGCTCAATATCGCCCTGCCCAGTCTTCGGGCCCCACGGCGTACGGCCGGCTCGGCCCCGCCTCGCTTTATACGAGGGACGGCAGACAGATGGCGTTGCCCTACCCCTAGGTCCACACCACCCTCCCCCTACCATCTGTCCACCGTCCCAACAAAATTGGCCGGTGGGTGACGGTCCATGGCCCCACTTCGAAGGCCACACCCTTCCCCCCTGTCATCATCATCACGACCGTCACCGCCGACCCAACCCTTGTTTCCTAGGCCAATATCTTCCGCACGAATTGATCAATCCCCGGTGCGCCCTCCTGCGTCGCGCTCTCGAACTTCTCGGGGTTCCATATCTCTATCTTCTCCAACGCTCCTACTATCAGCGTCTCCCCTTCCAACTCCGCCGCCCGCTGCAACCGCTCCGGGATCAGTATCCGACCCTGCTTGTCCGGCGTCGCCTCCACCGCGTTCGCCGTCAGGCCCAGAACCGTGTTCCGCGACCCGGGCTCTCCCTTCATCAGCTCGATCAGCTCCACTTCCACCTTAACCCAGGCCCGGGCGGGATACAGAAACAGCGCTGGCTGGTGGGCATGGATCAGCACGAATCGCTCGTCGTCTCCCGCCGCTCGGCGGAACAACGCCGGAAGTGCGATTCGGCCCTTCTCGTCCAGTTGATGGAGATAGCTCCCCAAGAATCCGGTCGAGAATCGCTTCGATCCTCCCACGAGACCTGACAACTTTGAACTTCCCCCGGCAGGCTGATTTGGGCCCGGTTAGCGGGGATCCGGGCCGCGAGGGTAGAACAGGCGTTCCTGCCCCACCCTTCCCCACTCTGCCCCACAAGGTATAGACCGTTCCCCACTACGTCAAGGATTTCATCCACTTGGGTAGCTTCGGGAACTGTTCGGTCTCTGGGAATACAAAAAATCGAATGTCGGAAGAGCTAAGGAATGTCGAACACCGCACACCGAACACCGCCTTTCGAAGGTGGCACTGCAAGGCCTGATCAATAAGCCCGAAGGTCAAATCCATTCGAGTCTTAAGGATTGGCTATCTGTGATTAGTGATTGAGTCTTGCCGTGCGCCCTTCGAAAGGCGGTGTTCGGTGTGCGGTGTTCGACATTCGTTTTAAGTGCGGAATTGAATATTCAATCCTCTCTATAAAAAAAGAGCCCGGGCCATCGGCCCGGGCTCATCTAAGAAAGAACAGCGCCGCGTATCAGCTTCTCGTCAATTGTCGAATTCGTGCATCCACGTTTAGCAGCCACTTATCGGCGGCATCCTTGAGGCCGGGAATCTCAGCCTTGACCGAGCCCGCCCTGTTGAAGTGGGCGATAGCGGCCTGGAAGTTGGCCTGAGCGCGGCGCAGCTGGTTGACGCTGGCGTTCTCGGGCTTGGCGAGCTGGTCGCCGAGCTGGTAGTAGGTGTAACCCCACCAGAACTCGAGCTCCTGGCGCTTGTCAGCGGGAACGAACTGAGAGGCGCGCTCGAAGTCGACGGTAGCCTCGGCCAGTCTGCCGGCGTTGCGTGCCGGGATAGCGCGTGCCCAGAAGAATCTGAAGACCTCGTCGTCGGTGGAGCTGCCGCTGTCGATGGCGAGGTTGAAATCGGCCATGGCGCCGGTATCGTCACCGCTCTCGAGCTTGAACTGGCCGCGCTTCAGGTAAGCCCTGGGATAAGCGGGATCGAGCTGGAGCACCTCGTTCATGGCAACGACGGCTTCGCTGTGGCGGCCGGCGCGGCCGAGGGCATCAGCGTAGAGGGACCAGAGTTGCGGGTTGTCCGAGTGTGATTCGAGAGCTTCCTCGGAGAAAGCGAGAGCTTCGTCTGTTCGGCTGGCCTGGGTGAGTGCGGCGATGACGTTTCTGATGACTGCCGGATCGGTCTCTTCGCCCTTGATCCGGAGGACCTCGCTGTAGGCGCTGATGGCGCGATCGAGGTACGTGGAGTCATCGGCCGAGTATCGAAGCGCGTAATCGCCCAGGTACTGGAGCAGCTCGGGATCGTCCTCCACGTAGTCCAGCCCGGCCTCAATGATATCGATGGCCTCTCTGAGCAGCCCGGCCTGGGCCATGTCGTAGGCCACGGTCAGGCGGACGGGCACGTTGGCCGGATCGAGCTCCAGATACAGCTTGTAGAGCTCGCTGGCCTTCTCGGCATCGCCGGTCTTCGAGTAGATGTAGGCCGCGTTCTGCATCGCGGGGCGGTGGCCGGGATCATACTCCAGCACTTCCTCGAAGTATGTCACGGCGGAGTCGGCCCAGCCGTTGGTCCCGGCGCTCGAGTTCTCGGTCTCGTACATCAGGCGGAACGCGAGGCCCTTGTTGAACAGAGCATGAACGCTGGTTCCGTTGATCGAGAGCGCCTCGTTGCAGTTACGCAGCGCGTTCTCGGGCTGCTGGCTGCCGACGTACTCGGCGCAAAACTGGCGGGCCCTGACGAATCGCACCTGCTCCTGGAAGGCCGCGGACGCCTCGTCCGCAACCCGCTCGACCGAAGTGTCGCTCTTGTCGGGGATCCGTACTTCGGGTACCCCCACCTGGTCGCCGGTGGTTACATCGATGAAGGCCGCGTCGACGGCATAGACGTTACCCGCCGCGTTGGCGACGGTCACGGTGCCGTAGAAGACGACCTGAGCACCCATGAGGTTGCCCAGCTGGCGAGCCTTGATCGCGTTGAGATCCTCTTGCTTGATCTCGTAGCGCTTGAGGGCACGCTTGAATTCCCTCTCGGGGATAGGAGCGTGTGTGTTGTACTCCTCGAGGCGCGTGCTCAGCTCTCTCGAGACTTTCTCGCCGAACCTCTTGTCCAGCGCGCTCGACTCGAGAGGAACGACCAGAACACGGTACCGCCCGCTAGGCTCCTGCTGGCTGACGACCGCCGCGTGCAAAGCCGGGGCTTGGGACATGGACAGCGCAAATAACAAAGTTCCCACCGCCACCGCCCTGACGCTTGCTCCACCGGAACCGATGATGCCGCACTTCATGGGTAGTTCTCTCATGCTGTGGTTTTTTCAACTGCGGGCCACGGCCCGCGCAACTTGACCCTGCTCAGCAACCGGAAGCCCACGAGTACGCCAGGCGACCCGAGAGCTAATCCGGAGTGGGCGCGCCTGGACTCGAACCAGGGGCCTCTGCCTTGTAAGGGCAGCGCTCTCGCCAACTGAGCTACGCGCCCAAGAACTGCCAGACCGACCATCCAGCATAGGGCCTAGGCTGAAGGCCCGTCAAGTTTGGGCGCTAGCGTATCAGGCCCAGCGGAATAAGCACGGTGTAGGCCAGGACAAGCACAACCGGGGCCAGCACCGTGGACAGGACCGGCGAACGGCTGCCGAGGGCTAGATATCCCAGCACCATGCAGGCGCCGGCGGCCCCAAGCAACACCCAATTCAACCGGGTAAACTGCAAGGCTTTGGGTTCGCTCGCCGCGGCACCATTCATCGATTCGCCCTGTCCTTTGCCCTATATGCTCGGCGGGCCTATCGGGGCCCGCGTCCAAGTCACTCCGGGGATTTGCTCTTGCATGAACGAAGGAAAGCTATTCCCAAGGCTGGCCTCCGTCAATCTTCCCCGAATGGCCCTCCGCCGTGCCGATTTCCGGGCTTTCGGCGGCCTCAGAGGAGACCGCCGCCTCGAGGGCCGCGAGCTTCCGGCGATTGCGCCTTTTCTTGAAGTACCCCAGAACGAGCAGAAGGATCGTCAGGAGGGTCCAGTAGAAGGCGGTCTGCGCCAGGACCAGCAGCCAGCCAAATCGTCTTCCGACGTCCCGGCGCCAGAGGCGCTCGACCTGGTGAAGCGTGAGCCCGTAGGTCGTACGCAACGCTCTATCGAGGTTTCCCGTCTCGCGCCAGCGCTCGAGCAAGAGAGCGAAGCCGTCGGGACCTCCGAGCCTGTATAGGAACTCCACGACAGTATAGGAGAGGAGGTAGGCGTGGTCCGCCCTCAGACGGCCGCGTCGGAAATCGAGGCTCAACGATTCGAGAGATGGGAGCCGGGCAAGCAGAATGGCGGAGCGAAGGGCCCATGCGTCGTTGGACCGCCAGCTGCCGGCGGCGAGTTGGGCGTACCCCTCGTGGAACCAGCGGGGCGTCCTGGGCCCCAGGTAGCGGCTGAGTGCCACGTGCGCCAGCTCGTGGCGGAGCACGATCACTACTGGGGAGCCACCGACACGTGATCCGAAGGCGGGCAATACGATCCGGTCGCCCTCTGGGAACGCGATGCCCGCACTCCAGTCGGGTGCCCCGGGCGCGAGTGAATCGAAAGACGCCTGGTCGGCCGCCAGCTCGATGACGATCTCCCCCGTGGACAGTATGTCCGGCGGCAGTCCGGGCAGGTAAAAAGGGATTTCCACGGCCTGCACGAGGGCGGCCGCCAGGGCTTCTTGCCCCGGTCCATATTTGAAGGTGATCGCGCCGGTCCGGGTCTCCAGCTGGACGTGCGGAGGCGCGGCGGTTGCGGGAGTGGAGAAAGAGAGGGCCAACAAAAGGCAGGTGAGGCTCAGTCGAGCAGCGGCCGGCCTCCGGACTCGGTGGCCCGGGCCGACTCGGCGCAGCGAGTCGCCCAAAAGTCGTCCTGTTGGTTTGCGGCTCCGTCCTTCCAGGCCGAGATCGCATCCGCCCGGCGACCCGCGAGGTAGCGAGCGCGACCCAGCTGGAAGTACGCTTCGCCCATCACAGGGTTCAACTTCACCGCCTCTTGAAAGAACGTCTCCGCATCGCCGTACATCTCTCGGGCAAGGTACACCTGGCCGAGATAGAAATTCCCGTAAATCAAGACGCGTGGATCGGTGTCGCCACGAATCGCCTTGGAAAGGTGCTCTATGGCTTCTCCATAGATCGACTTCTTCAGGCAGATGAATCCGAGGTTCACCCGGGCCAGGACGTCGTCCGGGTTCGCTACCAGTAGGTGCTGATAGGTTACCAGCGCCTCGTCGTAGTCCTGCGAGATCGTTTGCACCCATCCCAAGGAGGATAGAGCCCGGGCATCGTCCGGCGCCAGTCGCAGCGCCTTGCCAAACGCTTCTCTGGCCTGGCCGTAATCGCCTTCGTCGATGTACGCCCAGCCACCGGCGAGGATCGCTCCCAGCTCGTCGCCCTCGACGACCGGCGCCGCGGGCGCGACGCCCATCGCCGGGCCCTGCTCGGCCTCCAGCACCAAACCGTAGCGGTCGACCAGCTGCCGCAGGCTCTTCTGAAGCTCCGCCAGTTGCCGTGCGATTCCTCCCGCCTCTTCGCAGAGCTGCAACACGGCAGGCGCCAGCCTGGCGCGCTCGGCCCGGCTGCCGGCCCTCTCCAGCGCGGCCAAAAGCTCGCGATAGCGGGCGGAGTAATCGGCGAAGCGATCAGTCATTTCTTCTTGCCGCTCGCCTTCTTGCTCTTTCGCCCGGCGCTCTTCTTTCGCGGAGTCTTTGCCATCTTCTCCAGCGCGATGCGCTCCTTCGAGCTCAGGACCTCATCCAGGTTGAGCAATATGATCAACCGATCGCCTGATTCGGCGACGCCATCCAGGTAGCGGCCCGCCAACCCCTTGAAGAACTCGGGTGCCGGGCTTATCGCATCCAACGGCAACTCGACCACGCCCGGCACATCGTCGACCACCAGCGCGACCGGGCTGTCGCCCGTCTGGACGACCAGGACGCGGCCCGCCCCATCGCCCTCGCTATGCGGCAGGTTGAAGCGCTTCCTCATGTCGATCACGGGGACGAACGAATCGCGAAGTCCTATCACGCCCTCGATGAAATCGGGGGCGTTGGGGACGGCCCTTATTTCCGGCATCTTGAGAACCTCGAAGACCTTCATCACGTCGATGCCGAACTCTTCCTCGGACAGGAAAAACGTGACCACCTGCGTTGACTTCGGGGCCGTCTTGATCTCCTCCATGTAATCCCCCTTATCGCTGAGCAGGTCCGCCCGTGAAGCCAGAAGCGTGGCTGGATCGACAAACCGAATGAGTTCGCCGTTGACGTCCACCAGCCGTTCCCGGCCGCCCTCCCGGGCGAGGCTGCCTCCTTGCACCTCGACCACTTCTCCGAAGTCCTCGACCCGCAGACCCAGCTGACCCTTCACGCCGCCGAGAACCAGAAGGAAAGTCGAGTCCGCGTTGGGATCGAGGTTGGGCGTATCCGGGAACGAGCCGGCCAACTCGATCACCGGTATCCACCTGCCGCGCACGCAGGTCAGCCCCAACCGCGTGCCTTCCTGCGCCAGCACCTCGTGCTTGACGGCGCCGACCTCGACCACCTCGCTCACCAGCTCCGCCGGCAGCGCGTATCGCGAATCGCCCACCCGAAACGTGAGAAGGTTGGTCATGCGCGTTCTGCTCGTTTCGGAGAGGAGATCGAATTCAGGCACTCGACGATCGCCCCCGGGATCATTTCCAGCGGCAGCACCTGCTCGACCGCGCCCTCCTCCACCGCTTTCCCCGGCATCCCGTACACAACGCTGGTCTCGCGGTTCTGCGCCAGCGTTCGACCGTTGACGGCTCGAATCGCGCCCAGTCCATCGGCGCCGTCGCGCCCCATGCCCGTCAGCACCACGCCCACGCAGTGTTTGCCGAATACGGCGGCGACGGTCGGAAAGAGCGCATCGGCCGCCGGCCGCGTTCCCCAGATCGATTCCTTCTGGTCGAGTGTGACTCGCGCCTGACCGTCGACTCGCCTGACGCGCATGTGGAAGTCGCCGGGAGCTATGAACACCCGATTCGCTACGACGGGCTCGCCGCCGCTGGCCTCTACGACGGTCAGACCCGTCGTCGTATTCAAGCGCGCCGCCAGAGTTGTCGTGAATCCCGGCGGCATGTGCTGCACGACCAGGACCGCGGCACCGAGGTTCGCGGGTAGCGCGCCGATAAGATAGGACAGGGCTCTGGGGCCGCCGGTGGAGGCCGCGATGGCGATCGCCGCGCTCTCGACCAGGGTCGGCGCGCTAAGCGGCCGAGCCGACTCGCGCGATCTCTCCCGCATCAGCGCCCCGAGGTCGGCCGAGGCGGCCGCTTCGAGCGCCTCGAAAAGCCGGGCTTCCACCTTGCCGACATCGAACGAGATCGGTCCCGACGGTTTGGCCACGAAATCCACGGCACCCAGCTCGAGGGCGCGCAGGGCCGCGTCCGAACCGATGTTCGTGTAAGCCGACAACACGACGACTGGTCGGGGGCGCGTCGACATCACCCGCTCCAACACGCCAAAGCCGTCGAGCCGCGGCATCTCGATATCCAGGGTGACGACGTCCGGATCGAACTCCTCGATCTGCCGGAGCGCTTCGTGACCGTCAGCCGCTACTCCCGCCACACGGTAGCCTGGGAACCGCTCTATGATGTCCGAGACCATGCGCCTCATGAAGACGCTGTCATCGACGACCAGCACCGACCGCGTCTCTCCACTGCCGCGTTCAGATCTCGACATCTTCGCTTCGGTGAGACGTGACCAGCACACGCCCGTTGTTGAGATGGAAATGAATCGATCGGCCGAAGTCGCCGCCCACCGCTTCCCCCACGATCCGAACACCCGTCTCGGCCAGCGTCTCGCGCGCTGCCGCTATGTTGCGCTCTCCTATGTTCGGCTGATCCTTGGGAAGCAGGTCCAGGAACATGCAGGCTCCGCCGATCAACCTGGCAGTCAGCCGAGCGCGCTCGGCACCGGCAGCCACCAGCTCCGCGACCAGGCTCGGGATCGCCGTCGTCGCAAACCTCCAGATCCGCTGCCGGTTTGGTGAAAGGGACGGGTCGGGCAGCAAGACGTGGGCGAGTCCGCCGATCCGCGTCGCTTCGTCCCACAACACGATCACGACGCATGATCCAAGACCCAGCACGGAAAGGGTTCCCTCACCTGTGCCGACCTGGCGCTCTCCGGCACCCACGTAGTCCCTCACTGCTTTCTGTAGATCCTCTCGCGACCGTTCACGACTTCGAAATGAGATCTGACTTCGTGACCGAGGGTTTCCACCCGACCCAGCACCAGGTAACCACCCGGCCTCAACACATCCACGAACGTGGCGAATACTTGACTCTGGGCGGGCCGATCAAAATAGATCAGCAGGTTGCGGCACAGGATGACATCCGCATCGAAGTCGGGTCGACCCTTGAGGATGTCCAGCTGCTCGAACTCGACCAGCGACTTGATCGGATCCTTCAACCGGTAGCCGTCCCGCGACTCGAACCAGCGGCGCTGAACATCGACCGGCGTCTCCGACAAGGCGATGTCCGCGTACACCGCCGCCCGTGCGGCCTCGAGACTGTCGCCATCTATGTCGGTGCCGACGATTCTTATCCCGTTCCAGCGCCGGCCACCGTTCCGGCCCAGCCACTCCCACGCCAGGATCGCCAGGCTGTACGCCTCTTCACCCGATGCGGCCCCGGCGCTCCACATGACCAGCGGGCTCCGCGTCCCCAGAACGTCGGGAAGCACCTGCTCCCCTATCGCCTCCCACGTCTCCGGGTTTCGAAAGAACTTGCTGACGTTGATCGTCAGAACGCGCAGCAGGCGATCGTACTCCGTGGGATCCTGATCGAGGATCTCCGCGTAGTCTTCGAGGCGCGTCACGCTCCGCGCCCGCATCCGTACTGCGACGCGGCGCCGCAGGCACTTCTGGCGATAGAGGTTGCCGCGAAAGCCGCGCTCGCGTTCGAGCTTGGCAAACAGCTCCGCAAACGCCGATTCGTCACCCGTTCCCGGCAGCACCCTTCACGAACTCCAGGTTTGTGCGCACCACTTCGTTGGACGGGTTCAACTCCAGTGCGCGATTCCACATGTCTACGGCCTTCTCACGCGCCCTGCTCTTGTAGTAGACGTTGCCCAACTTCGCATAGACATCGTCTCCGAGGGAGGGGTCCGCCCGCAGCGCCCGCTCGTACGCCTCCGCCGCCTCCTCGTACTGGCCGTCCCGGTAAAGCAGGTCGCCGAGGTTCTTCGATGCTTGCGGCAGCGTCGAATCCTGCTCGAACGCGCTCTCGTATGTCGCGCGCGCGCGACCGAGGTCGCCCTTCCGCTCCAGAATCACGCCCGCGTTGTTCGCCAGCGCCGCCGAGCTCGGGTATTTCTCCAGACCTTCATCCACCACCTTCAGTGCCACATCTAGATTGCCGGACATGGCCTCCGCCAGCGCCAGCGTCGAGTAGTACAACGGCGAGCGCTTCTTGCCGGCCAGCTCCGCGTAGTTCACCAGCGTGCCCAACGCGGCGGCCGGGTCCCCCAGCTTCAACTCCAGGTCGGCTTTCGTCAGATACAGCTTCGGATGCCCCCCGGTCTTTTCCAGCGCCTCCCCCAACAGTTCCACTGCTTCGACCGATTTGCCCTGTTTCCCGAGCACGAGCGCCAGGTTGTTGTAGACCGCCGGCTGGTTACCGCCACGCCGCACTATCTCGCGGAACTTCTTCTCGGCCGCTTCCACATCTCCTTTGCGAAACGCCACGAGCCCCAGGTAGAACTCCGCGTCGAGGGCATTGCTGTCCAACTCCAACACCTGCTTCAACTCCCTGACGGCCTCCTCGAACATGGAAGTCTTGTAGAAGGCGACACCCAGGTTCCGGTGCTCGTTGACCCGCGCGCGGGCCTCCGCCCGCGGCGCCTGCCGCTCGCGCTTGCCCACGCGGCGAACGAGTCCGGCGGATACCAAACCGTAGAGCGCCTTTCCGACATCGAATTCGGTGATCGCCGTCTCTTCGATGATATCCCAGCCGCTGTGCTTGCCGTCGAGCGCCGGAATGATCTTTTGCTGTTCGTCGGTGAGGTTCAGCGAGGTGATGGAGGTCGACTTGTCGGGGTCGAGCGCGAAGATCAGTTCCAGCGACGGCACCTTCTTCTCTATCTGGCTCCACTCGTCGACGCGGCGAGCGCCCTCGAGAAGCAGGCTCTCAGGGTCGATCGATACCAGAATCTGCTCTTGCTCGGGGCTCTGCCCGGGTTCGAAGTAGAAGGTGCCCTGGTTCCAAGTGAACAGGTGATACACCGCCTCTTCGATCTGGTGACGCACGTATCTCTGAAGTGCGGCCTGGTCGATGTAGCCGGCACCCACGAGGATCTCACCCAGGCGTCGCCCATCACGCTCTTTGCTCTGCGTTTCGATCGCCTGATCGAGTTGTTCGCGCGTGATCGCGTTCTCGCGGACCAGGATGTCACCGATCCGGTCGCGCCGGTTGAGCAGAGCGGCGTAGATGATCCGACCCTCCTCGAAGTAGATGTACCCGAAGCTCTGGCGGTCGGTCACCGACAGACAGCCCGTCTTGCCCCCCATGGTCAGCAGTTGGAGGACGTCGGGCAGACTGGCCTCTTTCAGGCTACCCTTTATTGCCATCTTCCCAGCCCTCTATGAGTCGCTCCTCGAGCACAGGCCAGTCCCACACGACCTTCTCGCTGTCGAAGAAAGTGTCGTCCACCGCCAGTTTCACCCGGCGCGCATTCGCCAACACGTCCCTGAGTTGATCCAGATGATCCGGGTCCTTCAACGAAAGGTCGTCCGGCGTACGGACGCCGAGTTGCCCCAGCTCCTTTGCTATGCCTTCCAGCGCGGCGACATCCTCTTCGTAGGCCGCGACGACCTGGTCGGCATCGACCGTACCTTCGCGCTCCAGGTAGGTCTCCAAGCGATTCGTCACGTAACCCTCGGCCTCCCACTTGAGGATCGCTCGCGCCAGGTCTTCTCGCCATTTCGGCGCTCCCAGCGCCTCGTCCACGGCGGTCGATACGTCGGTCAGGAAGTCCTCGAACTCCACACCCAGTCCGACATTCTCCTCGGAGAGCCACGGCGCCACGGCATGCTCGCGTCCCCCACGACGTCGGCGAGCAGCCGATCGACTTCATCGGCCGTGATCTCACGCTGCTCCGCTTTCTGGGCGGCCAGCACCCGGTTCAGCGCACCTTTGAGCTGGCGGACGTTCTCGATAGCCAGGCGAGCGACGGCGTCGACCACTTCGGGCTTGAGCCTGACGTCGATGGCCGAGAGGCGGAGCTCGAGAATGGCGCGGCGCGTCTCGACGTTGGGGCGGCTGATATCGACGACGAGTCCACCGCTGAACCTGGAGAGCAATCGGTCGTCCAGCTCGCCGAGCTCGAGCGGCGGCCTGTCGCAGGCGAGCGCGACCTGCTTGCCCGCCATCAACAGATGGTCGAGGAGGTGAAAGAGGACCTCGTGGCTTTCGAGGTGCTGCCCCACGAACTGCAGGTCATCGATCAGCAGTACTTCCGCTTCCCGAAAAGCATCTTCAGTTTCGCTTCCGGTCCCCAACTCGCGTAGCAGCTTCTCGACCGGAACGTAGACCACGTTGACCCCTTCCTCCAGCTCGAGGGCGCGGTTCGCGATGGCGACGAGCAGGTGCGTTTTGCCCAGGCCCGTATCGCTGTAGATGAAGAGCGGGTTGTAGGCTTCACCCGGCGCCTCGGCGGCTGTACGAGCCGCCTCATGCGCCAGGCGGTTCTCCGGTCCGACAACAAATGAGTCGAACGTGAGCTTCGGATCAACGGCGCCGGCCACCGCTACCCTCCTCCTCATGCAGGCTCACCGGCGACTCCAGTTTGCCGGCCAGCTTTTTCAGTACACCCTCGCTCACCGACCGCAACGTGTCGAAGACACCCTCGCCCAGCAAGGCGGACGCCGGATAGCTCGGTACATTTCTGAAGTTCAGATCCTCTTCCAGCTGCTCGATGCTGAAGACGTTGGGTAGATCTCTCTTGTTGTACTGGATCACTACCGGGATGTCGCGGATATCTATCCCGTGCTCCAGCAGGTTCTCGTGCAGGTTGCGGAAGGACTCCATGTCGGATTCGATCTGGTTCTTCTGACTGTCGGCGACGAAGACGACGCCATCTGCGCCCTGCAATACGAGTTTCCGGGTTGCGTTGTAATACACCTGGCCGGGGACAGTGTAGAGCTGGAAGCGGGTCGTAAATCCGGATATCTGTCCGAGCTCGAGCGGCAGGAAGTCGAAGAAGAGAGTCCTGTCGGCCTCGGTGGCCAGGGAGACCATCTCGCCCTTGCGGTCCCAGGGAACCCGGCTGTGGATGTACTGAAGGTTCGTCGTCTTGCCGGACCGGCCGGGCCCATAGTAGACGATCTTGCAGGTGATCTCGCGTGTTGCGTAGTTCACGAGCGACATGATCTCAGCCGCCTATCAGATCTTGGAAGAATCGATCGAGGCTGGTCTCCAGTTCGGCCTCGAAATCTCTGGGACTCACCGACGAGCGAGCGGCATCCATGTCCGGCAGTTGGTGGATGCGATGAACGAATTCTTGGAAGAAGAGTCGTACAAGCCCGATGGAGGAGCCGTGGTCGAAAACGGTGACGAGCATGAGCTGGCCGGCGGCGGAGTCGAAGTGGCCGAGAAAGAGCTGTCGCTGATCGCCGGAGTGGTGCAGGTGCTCGAAGCCCTCTTCGCCGAGCTGGTTTGCGAGCGCCCGGCTGGACGCGTTGATTCCGGCGGCGAGCGAGGCGACGCCCACGAGGTCGAAGATCCGGTCGAACCCCTCTTGAGCCAAGACCTGGCCGCTGCGATTGATCAACACCGCCAGCCTGACGCCCGCCGCCCGCACGAACTCCTCTAGCGGGAGAGAGAATGCGTCCTGGATGCGCGTGATGTCGATCCGATCCATTACCCTTCCCCTCCCAGCGCCGCGAGATCACTGGCCGCCCGCCGGACGGCCAGGCGTGCCTGGCCGGCGTTGACGCGCCGATCCAGCACGACCATCAGGGCCAAATCATCCATTCCCGCGATCAAGATGCTGCCGCTTTCGGCCTCGAGCTCGACGAAACGGACGCGCGCGTCAGCGGCCGCCTGGCCGGCGCGCCGGAACAACGAGGCCGCGAGCGCGGCCACCGCGTCGCCGTGAACGCCGACATGAACGCGACCATCCACCACGAGACCGTCGCGTACCGCCACCACGAGGGCCCCGCGGACCCCCTGGGTCTTCATGACATCGGCGATCAAGGTCTCGTAGGCGCCCGTTCTCATCGGCCCATCCGGCCCAAATAGGAGTCCGCGATTTCCCAAGCCCGCTGAACGACTCGCGCCGCCTGGCCGGCCGGGATGTCCGCCCCGGTCGCCACGATGACGACGTCCTTCCCTATCGGCGATACCGTCAGGCGTGTCGACCCGCTCTCGACCACCATCCCCCTCAGCTCGCCCAGCTGCAGGTAGCCAGCGACGCGCTCGGCTTCTGCCCGCGCACCCACCATGTTGACCCCGAGCTCGTCCATCGATTCCCCGTTCTCGCTGGGGATGCTCCCCTCGAGTACGCCTCCCTCCCCATCCACCAGCAGCACGCCGAGAGTGCCGGGGAACTCGCTCGCCAGCGAATCGAAGACGCCGCCGGGCACCGTTCCCGCCTCGCCCACCGGCGCGGCCTTCAGCACCTCCCAGAGCTCGGCTACGACCGGGTCGCTGGGGGCATGCTCGATGGCTGCCTTCAGCTCCTCGCGTGCTTCCGCCTGCCGGCCTTCGTCCATGTAGAGACGGACCAGGGCCAGGCGCGACGCCAGGTGGTCCGGCGCCAGCTGCTGTACGATACCCCACTCGTCCAGCGCCAGTTCGCGCTCGCCCCGCCCCTCGTAGATCCGGCCCAGCTCGTAGTGCGCCTCCACGTGGGTCGGGTGGCGCTGGATACCACGCAGGCATAGGCGCAGGGCACGGTCGAGATCTCCGCGCTCCCGGTAGGCGGCCGCCAGTTCGACGAACGCCGTGGAACTCGGGTTCGTCGCCACCTCGGCGCTCAGCTCCTGTAGTGACCTACGCCTGTT
>JBDHAL010000003.1:0-39805 GCA_039588075.1 Gemmatimonadota bacterium
AACTGGTCCAGTTGGGCAACCGGCACACCGTACTCTGGACGGTCGTAATAGGGCCGCCACCCGATGAAGTGGTCGACGACCTGATTTCGATTATTGAGGAGCTGGTGGACTCGGGCGACCTGACCGGCGGTCAGGGCAACGCCCTCGTCGTGAAGCTGGAGAACGCGTTGGAGAAGTTGGGCGACGGGAAGACGAATACTGCGATCAACCAGCTCGGCGCCTTCATCAATCAGGTCGAGGCCCTCGTCAACGCTGGCACGCTGACGCCTGAGGAGGGAGAAGCGCTCATCGAAGCGGCGCAGTTCATCATCGACCAATTGAGCGCGTAATACTACCAGCCTGCCAAAGCGAACCCTACCCCGGCCGTCCTGAAGAGCACCGCTTCAGGATGGCCGGCCTTTACTATCGCTTGACCGCCCGTGGCGATATAACCACCGTAGCCTCAGCCATCTGAATTCTCAGCCGGACCGCCGATGTTTCGTCTCGTCAAGTGGTACAGCGATTGCGTGAGCGAAGAGGGCGTCGCTTTCGTTGGGTACTGGGCACGAATGCGGTGGGGGCCATTCACAGTGCCATACGCGGCGACTCTCTACAAACCGGTCCGCGACGCCACGCGCGAACGATACTCCCTATTACCGTGCGTTGCTCCAAACCTTCAGGAAGGTGAACTCCGCTGGGATTGCAGGCGCCTCGGTATTCAGGGGGTCTGGAATTCCCGCCTACCGGCGATTCACCGCACGTTGCTCGATACGACCGAGGGCAGCATCGAATGGCACTGCCATCTTCCGTCTGCTGGGTCGCGCATCGATCTCGCCGGAGTGGGCCAGGTCTCGGGCACGGGGTACGCTGAGCGGCTCGCGATGTCGGTGAAACCGTGGCGGCTGCCCTTCGATAACCTCCGTTGGGGGCGCTTTCTTTCGCCGGACGACTCGGTAACGTGGATCGAATGGAGCGGCGAAGAGTCGCGCCGCTGGGTCTTTCACAACGGTGTGGAGTTGCGGGGCGCGACGATCAAAACGGATCGCGTCGAGTTGCCGGGCGGTCACGGCGTGCTCGAGCTACGCGACGCCGCCGTCATCCGTGAGGGATTCGTGGCATCCACGGCGCTCGGCGCGATTCCGGCCGCGCGCACGTGGCTGCCGGGTGGGATCAGGAAAGCGCATGAGACCAAGTGGCTGTCGCGGGGAACGCTCACGGCGAGCGGCCGCTGCGGTTCCGGTTGGGCGATTCACGAAGTGGTGAAGCTCAGATGAAGCGGACGACGCTCGGGAAGCTCCTGTACGGCATCCTGTTCGTGGTAGCGATACCGGCCTTGCTGGTGTGGTGGGCGATCGTGACGACACACGCCGTATCGTTACCGACGGTTCCGTACGCGTGGGCCGGGTACCTACTGGCAGCCGCCGGCCTGGCTCTGATGTTGGGTGGAATGTTGGCCCTCATCGTGTTCGGGGAGGGCCTCCCGATGAATCCCTATCCGCCATCGCTGTACGTGAAGCGCGGGGTCTACAAGTTCGTATCGCATCCGATCTATATAGGATTCGTAGCGCTCTGCCTCGGCCTGGCGATGCTCCTCGAATCGCCTAGCGGCCTCTGGCTGGTCACGCCGGTAGTCGCGCTGGGGCTGGCCGCCCTCGTGCTGGGATACGAACGGCACGATCTCACCCGGCGCTTCGGGCGAGAGGTTCAGAAGCCGCTCATCTCGTTACCGCCGGACACAGCGAACCCGCCCACGGGCTGGGACCGCGCGTCGATCTACCTGCTGGTCTTGCTGCCTTGGGCTGTCGCGTACGAGGCCGTCTTCCGGTTGGGCATGCCGGCCGGCGCGATCGTCGCGCACCTTCCTTTCGAGCGCGACTGGCCGGTTCTCGAGTGGACCGAGGCGATCTACGGGAGCGTCTACCTCCTCGTCCTGGCGACGCCGCTCATACTGCGCCGGCAGCGCGACCTGCGCCGGTTCGCCGGACTGGGCCTGGTCGCGACGGCGTTAGTGACGTTCGTCTATTTGACCGTTCCGGTGATCGCGCCGCCGCGGCCCTTCGAGCCGCAGACGTTCCTCGGTCGCGCCCTGATGTTCGAGCGGTCGATGTCACACACCGTCGCCGCCTTTCCCGCATTTCACGTCATCTGGAGCTTCATCGCCGCCGACGGCTGGACGACGCGGTCGCGGGCCTGGGGGGTCGCGGGTTGGACGTGGGCGATCCTCATCGCGATCAGTTGCGTCACCACGGGCATGCATGCACTGGCCGACATCGCGGCGGCGGCGATCGTGTTCGTGTTGCTGCTGCAGCGCCGCCGTATTTGGGAGCTGATGCGCTGGGCGGCGGAGACCGTGGCGAACTCGTGGCGCGAGTGGCGTTGGGGCGGCGTGCGACTCATCAACCACGGATTGTACGCGGCATTGGCCGGTGCGGCGGGTCTCTGGATCTCCGCGTCGCTTGGGGGCCCTGAAGTCTTCTGGCAGTTGGCGTTCGTTCACCTGTGCGGTTTGGCCGGTGCGGGACTGTGGGCCCAAAAGCTGGAGGGATCAGCAAAGCTCTCCCGGCCCTTCGGCTACTACGGCGGTGTGATCGGCGCACTGGCCAGCGCGATCCTGGCCGGCGCAATCGCGGGCAATACGATCCTTCTCATGGTCCTGATTACTATGGAGGCGCCATGGCTGCAGGCGATCGGCCGGCTGCGCTGCTTGGTTCAGGGATGTTGCCACGGCTCGAAGGCTCCCGAGGCCGTCGGCATCCGCTACTGGATACCCCGTTCCCGGGTGTGCGTCCTCGGAGACCTGCGCGGCGTTCCCCTTCACCCGACGCCGCTCTACTCCATCCTGGCGAACATAGTGATCGGCGTCCTGCTGCTTCGGCTGTGGTCACTGGGAGTGACGTACGGCCTCATCGCCGGCTCTTACTTCATGCTCGCCGGGGTCGCCCGCTTCGTGGAGGAGTCGTATCGGGGCGAGCCGCAGACGCCGATCGTCGGCGGCTTGCGGATCTACCAATGGATGGCCGTCCTGTCCGCGGCCCTTGGCATCGCCCTCACGACGATCCCCAGCGCGGGCGCGCCGCGTCTAGTTTTCGCATTCGATGCCAGGGTAGCACTTGGTGGCGTCATGTTCGGCCTGCTCGCGGGTTTTGCCATGGGAGTGGATTTCCCAGGCTCCGCTCGTCGCTTCGCGCGGCTGGCCTCACCCTAATCCCAGCAATCTCCTGATTGCCCCCCCAAGCCCGGCCGTGTCCCCCCCTCGCTTCTCGCTTCTCATTGTCGTTGTCGTTGTCGTTGTCGACATAGATCGGAACGATCCTCACCAGGCAAACGTGTAGGTGTACTTCACGAGTATCGTCCTGTTGTCAGAGAACGGTAGCGAAGGCTCGATCCTCTCTCGGTCGAGGTTGAACCCTTCGTTGTAGACCAGCCAAAAGTCGTTACCCTCGCGGAAATTGTAACGCAGGCGGATGTTCGCCGCCGCGAAATCGCTCAGATTGCTGTACTGAACAAACCCGTTCACCGAGAACTTCGTGTTGAGCGCCGTCCCCAGCCGCAGCCGCACGATGTGCGCCTCGAAGCCCTGGCGTCGATCGGGGAAGCGCACAACGTCGAGCTCGTACTGAAAGTTCAGCTCCAGGTGGCGTGATACGTTCCAGCGCGGGACCAGCCAGAGGTTGACGCGCTTGCCGTCGTAGAACCCTCCGACGCCTCCGCCGAGGAAGAGCCGGAACGGCCGGCCCGGCGCCAGGCTGTAGTCGAACTCGAAGCGCGGGAACGTGTGACTGCCCGGTGGGACGTAGGTCCCGCTCGGGAAGGGAAGCTCTTCGCGCAGATCCTCGTAGTACAGCTCCAGGTCGAGCCCCAGCGACGCCCCGGATCTCCAGCCGATGTCGAAGTCGTGCTCGACGAATGCCGATTCGACGCTGCCGTCCTGGTTGCGTAGGGCGACCGAGCCGAAGAGCTGGAAGGGGTCGATGCGGCGGAACGGCCCGCCCTCAGGGTAATGGTAATAGGAGAGCGAGTAGAAGAAGTCCGAGAAGTTACGGCGCGCCACGAACCCGATCCCGGGCTCGTAGTCGGGCCCGAAGCGCCGGGCGCTGAAGAAGTACGAGAAGCCGCGCTGCCGGGCCCGGTCGAGGAACAGCCGCACGGCGGACGCTTCGCCGAACCGGAACCCTCGCTGGGCTATGACCTGGTCGTCGTGGCTCTGGGCCCAGCGAACGCCCAGGTAATCGTCGCCGGCGATCCGGAAAGTGCCATCGAGACCGTAGGCGACGTTGTACGATCCATCATCGCCCAGCCGGGTCGTAAGCATCGCTCCGGCGTTCGAGTAAGGGTTGAAGACACGACGCCGGGCCCGGGCGACACCGAAGTTCTCGGACGGCAAGAACGTGCTCCGCATCGTCTGCATGTCGAGGACGCCGACGTCCCACTCACCGACTCTCCCGACTAACCGCGCGCCACCGATGATCGGGATCGCTTCGCCGCCGTAGAGTCCGATCTGCCGGCTGTAGAACAATCGGCTCGGGCCGCCGGTGAAGAAGTCGAAGGTGCCCGACCGTTCCTGAAAGAACTGGCGCTTCTCGGGGAAGAACAGAGAGAAGCGAGTCAGGTTGACCTGCCAGTCGTCGGCCTCTACCTGCGCGAAGTCTGTGTTGACCGTCAAGTCGAGGGTCAGGTTGCTCGTCACGTTGTACTTGAGGTCGCCTCCTATTTGCCCCTCGACTTCGCTGTGCTGTTGGTAGCGATCTCCAACATTGGTGAGCGCCGCGTTCTGTCCCACGCCGCTCAACACGTACGGCGTCACGTAGACGGGCCTGTTCGTGCTAACTCCATCGAGGATCGCGTCTTGCGCCAACGAAGGCCTGAGATAGTTGAAGTCCGGTGGTATCTCCGGGAATACCTGCCGCTCGTTCTTGCGCGGGATGTAACGATAGGCCGAGATGCCCATCTCCACGCGGTCATTCACGGACTGAAAACCGAGACTCGAGAACGGTATGCGTAACTCGGCGAACCAACCTTCCGACGTTTGTACCGCCGCTACGTCCCAGTACGTGTTCCAACTACCGTTCCACGTGCCATTCCCGTCTCCGTTTATCGACACATCGCCCCGCAGGCCCGCCGGCGTCGTGTAGAACCACAGACCGATGTCGTTGTCGTTGAACGGATCCACCAGGATCCCAAAGCTGTCATCGCCGCTCAGACGGTCCCGGTACATCGAGTTCACCCTGATCCCCGCCGGCTCCGAGTCGTAGAAACGACCCGCTACGTACAGGTACTCATCGTCGTACCCCAGCCGGATCTCGGTCCGCTCCGTCAGCGCGCCTCTGAACGCCGGCGTATACATCGTCATCGGAAACGGCTCGATCCCTACCCAGGCCGCCTCGTCGCTCAGCCCGTCCAGCTCCACCGGCCCGCTGACCCGCGCTAACACCACCAGCGTGTCGGCGTGCCTCCAGTCCACGGTCGATTGCGCCTGCGCTCGAAGCTCCAGCGGCCCGGCCGTTGTGCCGGCGGCGATGGCCAGGGCAAGTAGGAAGCCCCGGCCAGGCCTGTATGTAAAAATCTTTTCATATACTCGCACAGCGCACTCCCGCTTGGAGTATTGTGGTCGCCCGGGCTAGACGGAGAAGCTGCGGCGCTCGGCGCCGGAGGAGGTATTCTCCGAGTGCTTGTTACGTGATGGGTTGGTCTCGTCCAGCGCCCAGATGGCCATGGCGCGGACGGCCGGATCCGGGTCGCGAAGCGCGTCGAGCAACGCGTTCACCGCCCGCTCGTCGCCCTTGTCCCCGAGCCGCTCCGCCGCCGAGATCCGCGTGAATGGATCGTCGTCCTGCAAGGCGCCCGTCAGGGTCGACAGGTCGTCCGCCATGGGCCGGGCCCGATAGCTGCCCAGGTGGCCGGTAAAGACCTCATCGTTGTCGTAGGGATGGCGGCCCGACTCGGCGAAGATTTCTTCTCGCACGCTCGCGGCCTCGCCCCCGCCCATCTCGCCGCCGCCGATCTCGCCCAACGCCCAGATCACCGGCTCGCGAAGCTCGGGGTAGCGGTCGAGCGCCTCGACCAATGCGGACACCGCCGCCGGGTTCTCTATCTCTCCCAGCGATAGGGCGGCCATCTCGCGCACGAAGGCGTCGTCGTCAGCCAGCCGTTCGATCAACGGTTGGATCGCCATGAAGTCCTTGATCTCGCCCAGCGCCCAGGCGGAGACCAGGCGAACGTCGGCGTTGCGGTCCTCCAGGCTCTCGATCAGCGGCCGCACCCCCTGCGTGCTTTCCAGCTCGCCGAGCGCCCAGGCCGCGTAGCGCCTCTCAAGTGGATCGCCGTCCCGTAGCTCGGTGATGCGCTGCGAAACCGCGTCGCTGCCCTGCACCGAGCTCAACACGTGGACGGCCGGAGGTATCAGCTCCACCACGGCTCGCTTGAAGAAACGCGTGGCGTGCAGCTCGGAACCCACCGCCATGACTGCCGCAACGACGAGCGCGATGAAGGCGAGCCGTCCGACTGTAAAGTTTTTTTCATATTGTGACATGACTGTTCTCCGTTCTGAGTGGGTGGTTGGTCATCGGTTAGTTACGTGTTCTGATGGCGCGACGGGTTGATCTCGTCGAGTGACCAGATCGCCATGGCGCGAACCGAAGGATCGGGATCGCGAAGCGCGTCGAGGAGCGAGTCGACGGCGCGCGGGTCACCGCGTAGTCCGAGCCACTCGGCAGCGGAGCGTCGGGTCCTGGGGTCGTCGTCGTTCAAGGCGTCAACCAGGTCGGAGATGTCGCCGGCCAGCGGGCGAGCGGCGTCGCTACCGAGATGACCGGTCCAGACCTCGTCGTTCGGGTAGGGTCGGCGTCCCCACTCTTGGAAGACGTCATCTCGTGCCCATTCGGCCTCGTGCCCATCGATTTCGCCGAGGGCCCAGATCACCGGTTCCCGGAGCTCGGGGTATTGTTCGAGGGCCTCTGTCAGAGGCGCGACGGCCGAGAAGTGCTCGATCTCGCCCAGAGCTAACGCCGCCATTTCGCGGACCAGGGGATCTCGATCGTCGAGGCGTTGGGTGAGGGGATAGATGGCGGCGTCATCCTTGATCTCGCCCAGTGCCCAGGCGGCGACGAGGCGCACGTCGGCATCGTTGTCCTCGAGGTGTTCGATGAGCGGTCTCACGGCGCGTTCGCTCTCGAGCTCGCCCAGCGCCCAGGCCGCGTGTCGCCTGACGAGAGGATCGTCATCCTCCAATTGGAGGAGGCGCTGTTCCACGGTGCTCACGCCTTGTGCTACGCTGTTGCTCTGAGCCCATCCCCAGACCTCGACGCTCGAGATTGGGAATGCTACGAGCAATGCGGCCAGCGCTGTAGATACCAGGCTGCTCTGGGACAGGGGCGCGCGATCGAGCCCTCTGGCGAGGATGCTTCGGATGCGGGTCGCGAGGTTCGACGCTTGTCCCATGGCAAAGGCGGCGCGCGGCGTATCATCGGTGACCTGCGCGCGGGCGATCTCGAAGAGATGCGTGGCATAGACATCGGAGCGGACTCCGACGTGCAGTGCCTGGTCGTCGCAGGCGCGCTCGCGTTCCATCGCGTTGAACCTGGCGCCGATCCATACGAACGGGTTGAACCAGTATATGGCGCACACGACCTCGGCCATGAGGAGGACCGGGTAATCCCACCGCTTGATGTGGGCGAGCTCGTGGAGCAACACGACGCGCGTTCGTTCCGACGGCCAGGTCGCTCCGGCCTCGGGCAGGATAACCACCGGATTCCAAAATCCCCAGGTCAACGGCACCTTGATTTCGTCGCTCACCAGGACGCGGACCGGTGTATGGATCCCGAGGTTGGTGGCGAGCCGGCGCGCGAGTCCGCCGGCTTCGGCTGATGCACGCGCCGCGCGTCTCGTGATGCCCTGAATGCGGATGACATCGACCCCGAGACGCCCGAGCAGCACCATGATTCCCAGGAGCCAAAGCACCAAAGCGGTGCCCGCGCCGGACCGTCCTGCCGCCCCTCGCTCTGCTGTAGCCGTTCGATCGGCGGTCGCCGCCGGCCCCGGCGGTACACCCTCATCGACCGCACGCGTCGCCGCTGCCGGCCGCGCCTCATCGAATCGTTCTGAGCAGCACGTCTCATCACAACACGCTTCGTCGTTGGCCACCGGTTGTTTGGAATCCACTTCCATCGCGACGTAGAATGGTTCCAGCTTCCACGCCGGGAGGTTCGCCGACAGAATTGGTAGCAGCAGTAGACAGGCCAGAGCCGCGCTCCACACCGCGTGCCGCGTGGCCGCCGAAGCTTCCCGCAGCCAAAAGCTCGCCAGGCCCGCCAGGCCGATTACGATCGTGCCCTTCAGCACCACGTCGATAGCGAGATCTATCGCGAACGCCGTATACGGATTAGCCAGCGTCGGACTCATGCGACTGCCTCTCTTCTTCTATCCACTCGGCGATCTCTTCCAACTCGTTCCGGGAAAGCTTCGACATCCCCAGAAGGGTCAGGATCGCCCGCGACGGTGATCCACGGAAAAAAGTGTGCAACAGGCTGCTTACCGCGGAGCGCGAAGCCGCCTCGTGGGGGACCGTCGGACTGTATATGTAGCGACGGCCGTCCTGGCGGTGCTTCACGTGGCCCTTCTTGTTCAGTATCCCCAGCGTCACCCGCACCGAGTCGTAGCCGGGATCGGGATCCATACGGTCGACCACGTCCGCCACGCTCGCCTCGCCAAGGCGATACACGATATCCATGATCTCGCGTTCCCTGCGGCTCAGCTGTGACTGCGGCGGCTTCTTCACCATTCACCCCCCCGGGGCAAGCTGAAAAATTCTTTTCATATAGCCCAAGCTAATCGGTCGGCAGTGGGGTGTCAAGGATTTTGTCTGGGGCTCATCCAACCGTACGGTGGAACTCTCCCGAGGGTTGCACAAAAAGCGACGGGGCGCCGAGAGTTGGCGCCCCGAAAGGCTCTTAGGTCATGGTGTGCGAGCCGGCGCTCGCGCCACCCGCCGAGGCGGGTACTTTCTATTTCGGCGCCTCGTAATTCCGCCAGACCATCACGACCGGCGGTACGAGGATGAAACTTGCGATGACTAGTGCGACCATTCTCGGATCCTCGCTCCCGTCTAATGCAGCGCGCCCCTTGCGGCTGCCTCCGTATCTGGCTGCGACCGGAAAAGTGCCGCCGATTCTCCGCGACGGCTGTCCGGGCAGCCTGCGAACGCTACTATGTAGGTGCAAACGGCGTGCCGTAGAAGGGATCTGGCGGGTTGGGGGAAACGCCAGCACTGGCACGGAAATACGGGCCATCCGGTCGCCAGGGCGCTGGGGAGATGCGGTGCAGCCGGACTTTCTGTCCACCTCGGAGGCTCGATCTGTCGCCATTTTGTAGGCGGTCCTGTGGCTGGCAATGAGCGAAAGGTGATCATGAGAACGCGCGCGTACATTCTATCGCTTGCGGCGACGACACTTCTCCTGGCGGGCGGTGACGGGGCCCGGGGTCAGGCCGACTTTCAAGAAGACGTCATCCCAACTGCCGAAGGTGACCTCACCATCACCTTCATCGGTCACGGCACGTTGATGTTCGAGTTCGGCGGGAAAGTGATCCACGCGGATCCGTTCGGGCGGCTGGCGGAGTACGGCTCGTTGCCGAAGGCGGATCTCATCCTGGTCACGCACCATCACGGCGACCACCTCGATGTCGAAGCGATCGAGGCGATCAGCAGGGAGGGAACGGTGGTGATCTACTCGAGATCGAGCGAGGGTCGAGTGGACGGCGCGGTCGTGATGGAAAACGGCGAGACTCGGGAGGAGGCCGGCGTACGCATCGAGGCGGTCCCGGCGTACAACCTGGTGCACATGCGGGAAGGTGATCAGCCGTATCACCCGGTAGGCGACGGGAACGGGTACGTGATCACCTTTGGAGACGTGCGCGTGTTCGTGGCCGGCGATACGGAGAACACTCCCGAGATGAAGGCGCTGCAGGACATCGACATCGCCTTCCTGCCGATGAACCTGCCGTACACGATGACGCCGGAGATGGTGGCGGACGCGGTGAAGGCGTTCCGCCCCAAGGTCCTCTATCCCTACCACTACGGCAGCACGGACGTGGACGAACTACTGGCGCTGCTGGAAGGGATCGAGGGCGTGGAGATTCGAGTCAGAGAGATGCAGTAGCGGAAGTGCCCCACTGGAGGGTCACCTACCGCGGTGGCTGCCGATTGATCCTCCGCTCCCCGCGTTGCATATTACGGCCGCGATCTGATCGCTGTTTTTCTTGGCCCCAGTGTTCAGTGGCATTCCTCGTCGCGAGCAGGGTCATGTCGCGTCTCAAGGGACAACTATGATAGCATCTCAGTCCGAAATACTGGCCAGCCCAGTGTTTCAGTTCGTGACCGAACTGACGGTCGAGCTCGTCGCCATCTTCCTGGCGATCATCGCGGCGTTCTTCATCGAGGAGCGGCGAAGCAAGCGGGTCGCGAAAAACAGGGCGATACAGATCTCGGAGGCTTTGAGGTCCGAGCTCAGATATTACATAGAAGCGACGGAAGGTATCGCCGAGAAGATCAAGACCGGACTTGCCAAGTGGGAGAGGGCCGCTTCGAGCGGGGGGAACCCTCCTCCCTTCTATTTCCGGCTCGAAGGGGCCGAGCGGCCGCCGCAGGCTGCGTGGCAGGCGGCGCTGCGATCGAAGATCCTGGATGTCTTCGATCCCCAACTCGTATTCGAGGTCGGGAACTTCTACCACGAGATCGACGGCGTGGGAAGGCGATTCGTTCGCTACGGTGGGTTCGTAGAGGAGGAGATTCTACCGGCGCTCGAGGACGGGAGGGCGTCCTTCTACGAGGGCGATTCCCTCAAGCCGCAGTTCCGAGCCAGCATGGACCGGCTGGCCGAGCTGGGGAAATACCACACGAAGTTCGCGGCATGGGCTCGCCGGATCTCGGATCGAATCAGCGACGAGGTTCGGCGCCTGGAGGGCTAGCGCTGCGCGACCAGCATCCACTGGCCTTGGTCGCCGCCGCGCTGGGCGAACACCTCTTCCCGGTAGAGAATCTCAAAGCCCGCCTCCCGGAGCTCGCGGTCGACCAGGTAGATGCTGATCTCGTGGTCCGCTGTCTGCCGGCCGCGTGACTCGGTCGAATCAGAGGGAACGAGATCCAGGATCACCAGCCGTCCGCCGGGTTTGAGCGCGCTCAGCATTCCGGATAGCATCGCCTGGTACTCCGTCATCTCGTGGTAGGCATCCACCACCAACACCGCATCCAGCGATCCCTCCGGGAGCCTGGGGTCGTCGAACTCGCCGCGGACGACCTCCACGTTGTCGAGCTCTTCGTCTTCGGCCAGCTGTCTCAACCTCGAGAGCGCCCGCTCGCTTATATCGACGGCGAACACGCGTCCGTCGGCGCCCACTTCACCGGCGAGGTGCTCGGTGAAGTAGCCGTTGCCCGCGCCGACGTCCGCGACGCGGCTTCCCGCGCCGATGGCCAGCGCCACCATGACGTCCGGCACCCGCTGCCAGCTGTCTCGGTTGCGGCGTTGAGCTTGGAGCTGGGACGGGTAGAGGCCTACGGCCAGCAGGGCGCAGAAGATCAATGCGGGCGGAACGCGCGAAGCGTGTCGCTTTGTCATCGGAGTCCCCGGGTTTCGTCGTTTTGAGTCGGACTACGAGGCGTGAAGAGTCGCGCCTCTAATCGGTTTTGATGCGCCGAGCCGCGTCAGGGTTGGCCGTCCGCACCGGCGTCATGGCGCGAGCCCGGGTCGGCCAGTATTCTGACTTCCGGACCGCGACACAGGCACCGCAAACTCTATCGCTTGAGACGGCTGAGTGGAACACCTCTCCAGAAGGCTCGGGCTCTTTCCCGCCACGAACATAGTCATCGCCAACATGATCGGGGCGGGGATCTTCACGACATCGGGCCTGTTGCTGGAGCAGCTCGGCAGCCCGGCCCTTATGATTTCCCTGTGGGTGGGTGGCGGAATCCTGGCGCTGTGCGGGGCGCTGTGTTACGGGGAGCTGGGCGCCGCCATTCCGCGTGCCGGCGGCGAGTACGTCTATCTGTCGAAGCTGTTTCACCCACTGCTCGGTTTTCTGACCGGCTGGGTGTCGTTCTTCGTCGGCTTCTCGGCGGCGCTCGCGGCGTCGGCGCTCGGGTTCGCCGAGTATTCCGCCCGAGCGTTTCCAGGGCTGGTCGAGTGGGGCGACCCCGAGCTGATCAAGAAACTTCTCGCGATTACCGTCATCCTGCTGCTGACGCTGGTGCACCTTAGAGGGTTGGAATTCGGCTCGCGCGTCCAGAACTACCTGACGGTGGGCAAGGTGCTGTTGATTGCCGGACTGGTCGTCGTCGGGTTTTCCATCGGGCGAGGGAACTTCGGTCACTTCCTACAGGGCGCAGAGCCGCAGTCGGGCCTCGAGGGCTGGAAGACCGCCGGGCTGTCGCTCATGTGGATCATGTTCGCATACAGCGGTTGGAACGCGTCCGCCTACATCGGCTCCGAGATCCGGGATCCGGAAAAGAACCTGCCGCGCTCGTTGCTGCTGGGGACCGGAGTGGTGATGCTACTCTACATCGGCCTCAACGTCCTCTTCGTATATGCAGCTCCTCCGCGGGAGATGAACGGAGTCATCGCTGTCGGCGGCATCGCCGCTTCCAGGTTGTTCGGGCGGCCGGCGGAAACCGCCATCTCGACCCTCATAGCCTTCGCGCTGTTGTCTTCGATCAGCGCGCTGATCATCCTCGGTCCGCGCGTCTACTACGCGATGGCGCGGGACGGGAACATCTTCAAGTTCTTGGCTCGTGTGCATCCCGTGTTTCGAGTCCCCTCGGCGTCGATCACGCTCCAGTTCATGATCGCGTCCGTCATGGTGATGTCGGGGACGTTCGACCAGATCCTGACGTACATGGGTTTCTGCCTGGGGATCTTCCCCATCGTAGCGGTGATCGGCCTGTTCAAGTTGAGAAAAGAGAACCACGGGACGTACAGGATGCCGATTTTCCCCGTCGCACCACTGCTGTTCGTATTTGTCAGCCTTGCGATCCTCGTGCTAGCATATCTCGAGCGGCCGGTCGAGTCGTCGATCGCACTCCTAACGGTCGCGCTCGGCGTGCCTGTATACGCCATCGTCGGTAAGCAGAGGGATGTCACTCGGTGAAACGGGAGTACCTAGAATGAAGATCGCAGCCACGGTTCTATGGGCGGCGCTGACGCTGATTTCGGGCTATCCATGTATCGCACAGGAGGCGGAGGCACAGCAAGATCTCGACGCGCGGGTGCGCCAGTTCCTCGAGGACAACCGAAACGCGTGGCACGACGCGAACGTCCCCGCGTCAGATGGCGAGGTGTTGTACGACCTCGTGATCGACAACGGCTACACGAGGGCTCTGGAGGTCGGGACGTCGACCGGACACTCGGCGATATGGATCGCCTGGGCGTTGAGCAAGACCGGGGGCAGGCTGATCACGATCGAGATCGACGAAGGACGGTACAGACAGGCCTTGGAGAACTTCGAGGAAGCGGGACTCAGCGAGTACATCGACGCGCGGCTGGCCGACGCGCACGACCTGGTACCGGAGCTGGAAGGACCGTTCGACTTCGTGTTCGTGGACGCGGACAAGGAATGGTACGCCAATTATCTGCGCGCGGTCCTTCCAAAGCTCGAAGTCGGCGGCTGTTTCACGGCTCACAACGTGTCCGGCCGTCGGATGAGAGGAATCAGCGAATTTCTCGAGGAACTCAGGAACACGCCGAGCCTGGAGACCGAGATCGTCGAATCGAGTCGCTCGGGTATCTCGGTCAGTTACAAACGCCCGCCCGGCTGATTTCGTCGGACGGCAAGAAACACTATGGAGTTGGACATCGTGATGAAAAGATGCACGAGAGGGCGGCTACCCTGGCGTTGGCTGGTCGCGCCACTGCTGACCGCCGTGCCGGTCGCGGCGCAGGATGTCGAGATCTACCCGGTCACCTCCCCGAATGGCCTGATCACGGCATCGGTGTCGTTGGGAGACGTAACGAGCTACAGCGTTTCATGGCGCGGCCGGACGCTGGTGAGCCCGTCGCGCGTATCGATGACGCTGGCGGACGGCGTCGTTCTGGGTCGCCGGCCTGAAGTCATCGACGCGCGCCGTGGAGAGGTGAGCGACGTGATCGAGCCCGTTGTAGCGGAGAAGAGTTCCCGGATCGAGGATCGCTACAACGAGCTGGCCATCGACTTCCGTGGCGGTTGGGGGCTCGACGTTCGAGCCTACGACGATGGGGTGGCCTACCGATTCAGGATCGAGAAGCCCGGCGAGCTGGCGGTCCACGGCGAGGAGTTCAACGTCGCGTTCGACGGAGATCCGATGGCCTGGTTCGCGACCGAGGGGAGTTTCCTGACCCACTCGGAGCGGCTGTACGAGCAACTCCGTGTGAGCGAGATCCCCGACGGAGCGATGGCCAGCCTGCCGGTCCTGGTCGCGTTCGACGATGGTCCGAAGGTCGCGATCACCGAGTCGGATCTGCGTGACTATCCCGGTTTGTACGCCGTGGGGACGGGCGGCTCCGGCTTGCGCGGCATCTTCCCGGCCTACCCGCTGGAAGAAGAGCAGGTTCGCGACCGCACCGTCGAGGTGACGCGGCGCGCCGATTTCATCGCCCGAACGCGGGGCGAACGGACATTCCCGTGGCGGGTCTTCGTCGTCGCCGAGCGGGACGGCGACCTGATCGAGAGCGCGATGGTATTTCGCCTGGCGCCACGGCTCGAGATCGCCGATCCGTCCTGGATCCGGCCCGGACAGGTGGCGTGGGATTGGTGGAACGCGAACAACGTGTACGACGTCGATTTCGGCGCCGGGCTCAACACGGAGACGTACCGGTACTATATAGACTTCGCCGCCGACCACGGCATCGAGTACATCATCCTGGACGAGGGCTGGTCGGATCCGGCGGATCTCTGGAGCCTCAACCCCGAAATCGACCTAGACGCGCTGCGCGCCTATGCCGGCGAGCGTAGCATCGGCCTGATTCTTTGGGTGGTGTGGAAGACGCTGGACGACCGCTTCGAGGAGGCGATGGACCGCTTCGCGGACTGGGGCGTCGCCGGGATCAAGGTCGACTTCATGCAGCGCGATGACCAGCCGATGGTCGGCTACTACTGGAAAGTCGCCGAGGCCGCGGCGCGGCGCCGGCTGCTGGTCGACTTCCACGGCGCCTACAAGCCGGCCGGATTGCGACGCGCCTATCCCAACGTGGTGACGCGGGAGGGCGTCCTCGGGCTCGAGCACAGCAAGTGGAGCGCGCAGCCGGCGCCCGAGCACAACGTCACGATCCCGTTCATTCGCATGCTGGCCGGGCCGATGGACTACACACCCGGCGCGATGATCAACGCGCAGGAGCGCCAGTTCCACCCCGTGTTCGACCGACCGATGAGCCTCGGCACCCGCGCCCACCAGCTCGCCATGTACGTGGTGTACGAGAGCCCGCTGCAGATGCTGGCGGACTCGCCGTCCAACTACCTCCGCGAACCAGAATGTCTCGCCTTCATTACGGACGTCCCCACGGTCTGGGACGAGACGCGCGTGCTTTCCGCCCGGGTAGGCGACTGGGTCCTGTTGGCCCGCCGGCGTGGCGCGACTTGGTATGTCGGAGCGATGGCCGACTGGACACCGCGCGATCTGACGCTGGATCTCTCGTTCTTGGGCGACGGCGAGTGGAGCGCCGTAATCTTCGAGGATGGAAGCAACGCCGCCCGAAACGCCAGCGACTACCATCGCGTTGAACAGACCGTGCGAGCGAGCGACGTACTGTCCATCAGCCTGGCGCCGGGCGGTGGTTGGGCGGCGCGGTTCAGTAACAGGTAACTGATAACCGAATCACAGTTCGCGTCCGATAAGTGCCTCGATCTGCGCTTTGGCCACCAGGTAATCGAGGCGCGCCTGGATGATGGTGACCTCGGACTGGTCCAGGCTGACCTGCGACACCAGCACGTCGAGGATGGTGGCCGCGCCGAGACGATAGCGCTCCTGCTGAACGCGCAGGTCTTCGCCGGAGGCCGTCCGGCTGGCGAGGGCGATTTCCAGCCGGGTCCGTGCCGACACGAGCGATGTGATATCCTGGGTCAGTTGCGCGTTCACCTGCCTGCGGGAGTCATCGGCCTGGGCCCGGGCGTTGTCACGGGTCACCGCACTGCGGGTGCGGTTGAGCTCCCGGGTGAATCCGTTGAACAGCGGCCAGGAAGCTGACAGGCGGGCCGACCAACTCGCGTTGAGATCGACGATCTCGCTGCCGGCCCAAGACCTCGAGTAAGAGGCAGTGACGCGCGGCATGTACTCCGCGTACGAAGCCGAGTACTGAGCGCCGGCCGCCGCAGCCACAGCGTCCGCTTGAGAGATGGTCGGTGACTGTGCCAGCGCTTCTTCGCGGATCGCCGTCGTGTCTACATCCGAAAAATCGAGCAATCGGTCGTCACGGACGGTGGCGACGGCGCCATCGAACCCGATCAGGCGGGCCAGGTTCGCTCGCGCAATGGCCATCTGAGTCTCGCCGTTCAGCTTCTGCAGTCTCGCGTTGGCGACTTCCACGCTCGCGCGAAGCGTGTCGGACCGCGTGGTGGTGCCGTTGACCAGCCGCTCTCGCGATACCTTGAGTTGCTCCAGCGCCCGGTCGATCTGCGTCTCTGAAACGCGAACCAGCTCCTCGGCGGCCAGCGCGTTGTAGTACGCCTGCTTGGTCTGGAGGATGATCTGGAACCGCTGGTTGATCAGCGACGCCTGCGCGGCCGTAGCGTCGGCGTTGGCCGTTTTCCCCTGGTACAGCCGGCTCATCCCATCGAACACCACCAGCGAAGCGCTGATGTTGGCGGAGTAAGAGGTCGACGAGCCGAGGACCGTTCGCTGAGTGGCCTGGTCGTAACGGTTGGTGGAATTGCTGCTGATGCCGGAGCCCACGCTCAGGCCCGGCAGCCAGTTGCCGAAGGCCTGGCGCTTTGCGGCCATCGAGTTGGTCACCTGGCCGCGGGCCTGCACCATCGCTGGTTGTACTCGGATCGCCATGTCGATGGCTTCGTCCAGGGTGACGGTCGGTACCTGGGCTGCGGCCGGCTCCACCAGCGCCATCCCGCAGATAATCGCTAGACCGCTGCCGGCAACAACATATCTCGTTCGCACTTTCGTTCCCTCCGCCGTGATAGAATGCCAAGGATTGCCCTAGTAACCTAACAGTCAATCCGCCCCTGGCGTTGACTGCCGGCGCTCGCCGACGCATCTGATAAGGGTGAACGAACCTACAAAGGTGCCCGAAAGCGAGATCTACTTCCAGGCGAGCCGATCCGGCGGACCGGGCGGCCAACACGTCAATCGCCGGGCGACGCGGGTCGAGGCGTGCTGGAACGTTCTGGAGAGCCCCGGTCTTACGGATGACGAGCGGGCGCGTATCCTGGAGAAGCTGGCGTCACGGATCGGTAAGGACGGCGTTCTGCGGGTGGTCGCGGAGGATGAGCGGAGCCAGCATCGCAACAAGGAATTGGCGAAGCAGCGGCTGCGGGAGCTGGTCGCCGGTGCCCTCCACGTACCCAAGCCCCGGAAGAAGACGCGTCCGCCGAAGGCGGTAGCGGAGAAGCGGCTGGAGGAGAAGAGCCGCCGGAAACAAATAAAGGGCTTGAGGAAACCTCCCGACCCGGAGGAGTGACGCAGCTACATCCGTTCGTACAGGGCGCGCAGCTTCTCGCGCGTTGCCGTCTCGCGCCAGCCGCCGCCCAGCGCGTTCTCCCACAGCGGTTCCAGGAACAGGGCGACGTCGATCATGGTGTCGAACTGTTCGTCGCTGAGCCCGGCGCAGATACCACGCGGGATGTCCACGCCCTGCTTCTCGACCATCCGCTTGAATTCCGCTACGCCCGCCGGGTAGAACTCTTCCAGTTGATCGAAGGCGACGCAGTTGCCCACCCCATGGTGAGTCCCCAGCTGGTAGGAGAGTCCGTAGGACACGGCGTGGGCGACGCCCACCTGCGAGTAGGAGATGCTCATGCCGCCCAGGTACGAAGCCATCATCAGTTTCTCATCCGAGTCGTCGTCCCATGAGTCCTTTTGCAGGAACACCTCGCGACACAACTCCATCGCCTTGTCACCAAAGGCGCGGCTGTAGGCGTTGATGTAAGTACCTTCCAGTGACTCCACGCAGTGGATGTAGCAGTCCATGCCGGTGTAGAAGCGCTGGTTCTTGGGGACGCCCTTGATCAGGTCCGGGTCCAGCACCATCTGGTCGAAGACCGTGTAGTCGGAGTTGAGTCCCAGCTTGCGTTCCGGGCCGGTGAGCACCGTGGTTCGCGAGACCTCGGCGCCGGTGCCGGAGAGCGTCGGGACGGCCACGTGATAGACGGCCGGGTTCTTGATCAGGTCCCAACCCTGGTAACTGGCGGCGCCGCCGGGATTGGTCAGCATCAACGAGACGCCCTTGGCCAGGTCCATAGTGCTGCCGCCCCCGATGCCGATGACGCCGTTGGGCAGAAGGGAGAACTTTCGCTGAACCGTCTCGGTCAGTTCGTCGACGTATGTCGTCTTGGGCTCATCGTCCACGTTGACGAAGATGATGTGGTCAGTGCCGCTCAGCGGAATGCGCGAGACGATGTCGTTGTCCGGATTGTTCTCGAAGACGTCGTCGACCAAGAAGATGAAGGGCGCGTCATCGCTCAGTCGCTTCGATCCGAGGATCTCATCCAACTGATCGAAGCAGCCGCGGCCGAACACCAGCTTGCCGGTTATCTGCAGGTTCCGGAAATCCGCCATCGTCAGTTCGTCTCTTGCTGTTCGAGGAGCCGTTCGGCGGCCTCGATGTCCTCCGGCGTATCGATCTCGACGCCCATGTACTCGGTTTCCACCATCTTGATGTTCTTGCCGTTCTCCAAGAAGCGGATGCACTCGATGCGTTCCGCCGCCTCCAGCGACCCGAGCGGCATCGTGGTGAAGTCCATCAGCGCCTGCTTGTAAAACGCATAGACCCCGATATGCTCGAAATAGCGAGCGCTTTTCTCGAAGCCGGGGTAGGGAACGGGCGAGCGGGAGAAATAGAGGGCGAAATCATCTTTGTCGACGACGACCTTGACGTAGTTGGGGTCGTTGATCTGCTGCGGGTCGTTCATTTCCTGCATTAACGATGCCAGATCGATCCTCGCGGCGTCCGGTCCCTCGAAGACGGCCAGCAATTTGGCCAGCGGCTCGGCTTGAGTGAACGGTTCGTCGCCCTGAACGTTGACGATGATGTCGGCGTCCATGTCCTCCGCCGCCTCAGCGATGCGGTCGCTGCCGCTCGCGTGCTCGCGGCGGCTCATGGCCGCGCGGCCGCCGTTGTCCGTTATTTCTTTGAAGATGGCCTGGCTATCGGTTACGACGACGACGTCGTCGAACAACCCGGTAGCAACGACGGCCTCGTAGGTTCGGCGGATGACGGTCTTGCCGCGCAACTCCGCCATGAGCTTGCCGGGGAAGCGGGTGGATTCGTAGCGGGCCGGAATCAGAGCGACGACCTTCATGATGGCAGGCTCTCTTTCACACCACCGAGCGCACCGCTTCGACCATCTTCTTGGCGCGACCGGCCACTTCCGACTCGGACCACGAGAGCTTGATCAGGCAGGAGATGGTGCGTGACATAATCGCGTCCGATGCGGAGTAGTCACCCTGTGCCTGGCGCTCGAGGCCGGCCTTGACCTGGTCGCTGAGGGGATGGAGTGATCTGAGGCCTGTCAGATGGTCCCACTGCCGTATGTAATGCCAGTTGTTGTCGTACCAATAGAAGCAGGCATCGACGCCTCGTTCGGCCAGGGCCCCGATGGCGGCACGGGTCGACTCTTCGGAAGGCAAGAAGAAAGATAGGAACGATGCGTTGTCGCCTTCCGGATCCGGCAGCCGTCGGAAGCTCACCTCCGGGACGACGCCGAGCGCCTCCTTGAGGACCTTCTTGTTCTTGCGCTGTGTGGCGATGATCTCGTCCAACCTGCGAAACTGGGCCAGACCCACAGCGGCGTTTAGTTCCGAGATCCGGAAGTTGAGTCCCATGAAAGGATGGCTCTCAGCGCCGCGGTCGTTTCCTACGTGGTCGTGCCCGTGGTCCTGGAAGCCGTCCGCTTTCGTCGCCAGGTCATCGTCGTCGGTCACCATCGCGCCGCCTTCACCGCAGGTGATCGTTTTGACGTAGTCGAAGGAGAAGCAGCCGGCGCTGCCGAAGGTGCCCAACGCCTTGCCTTGGAAACTCGCGCCGATCGCCTGGCAGGCGTCCTCGATGAGCAGGACGCCGCGTTCTTCGCAGATCGCCTTGATGCGATCGAGCTGCGCCATGCCGCCGCACATGTGGACCGGCACGACGGCCTTCGTGTTCGGGGTGATGGCTTGTTCGATGGCTTCCGGTGAGAGGCAAAGCGTGTCGTCGATATCGGCGAGCACGGGTATAGCGCCCACCGAGAGGACGGCTTCGAAGGTGGCGACGAAAGTGAACGTCGGCACGATGACCTCGTCGCCGGCGCCGATGCCGCAGGAAGCCAGCGTCATGCTGAGCGCCGCCGTGCCGCTGGAGACCATCTGGGCGTGGCGAACGCCGAGCTTGTCGGCGATGGCCCGCTCGAGCGCGCGCGCCTTCCAGTGTCCGCCTCGCATCCCATCGAAGCCGTAACGCATCAGGACGCCGGTCTCCAGCACGTCGCCTACTTCTTTGCGCTCGGACTCACCAAATACTTCGAACCCAGGCATGTCGTTCCGTTTCAGTTGCTGGATTGAACGGTCGAGATATTTGCCGGGGAAGGGTAGGCAATTGACGACGCCTTTGCAAACCGAAGCGAGGGGGTGTTCGGATCCGGCACGGCGCTGTTCGGGATCGGAACGGGGTACCCGACTATGCATCTCCCATCGGAGCTTGCTGCTTGGTGCCGCCGCCATCGCCAATGGTGTAAGTGGTTGTTTAGCTTGCGGTTGCGTTACGGGGGCCTAGTTGACGGGCGCGTCGATGCTCCGGGCGTCCCTCTGGCCCAGTACGTGCTTATTGGTGTACCCGAGGTATTAGAACGGAGGGATTACCAATGCGCGGCATCTGGCAGGATATCAGCTACGGTTTTCGACAATTCCGGAAGAGCCCGGGGTTCACGCTAGTGGCGGTCGCCTCGTTGGCGCTGGGTATCGGGGCGAACACGGCCATCTTCAGCGTTGTAAACGGGGTTCTGCTGCGGCCGCTTCCGTATGACGAGCCCGAGCGGGTCGTTCATCTGCTAGCGGTGAGGCAGGGAGAGCTCGACTTCCGACACATCTGGCTCGCCTACCCGGAGATCGAGGACATGCGTGAGATGAGCGAGGGCTTCGCTCACGTGTCGGCCATACGATCCTGGAGCCCTGTTCTGTACGGCTCCGGTGAGCCGACTCGACTCAGGGGCGGATCTGTATCGGCCAGCTTCTTCCAGATCTTCGGCATGCAACCGGCGTTGGGTCGGTACTTCCTTCCGGAGGAGGAAGAGCTGGGCCACGAACCAGTGGTGGTCTTGAGTCACGGTTTCTGGCAGCAGCAGTACGGGGGCGATCCCGCTGCGCTTGGAGCGACGCTGGACCTTGACGGAGTCCGTTACGAGGTCGTGGGAGTGGCTCCGGCGAACCTCGTGGACCCGTCCGGCTCGCGGAGCCTCTGGCGGTCGCGGCCACCGGGGTGGGATGCGACGCGGCTGGCCCGGATCAATCACAGTTGGCGGGCGATCGGCCGGCTGGCGGACGGAGTCGCTCTGGACCAGGCGCAAGCGGACCTCGATCGCGTATGGCTGAACCTCGCCGAGGAATACCCCCAGGCCCACGCGGGGGAGCAAGTCCGGCTGGTGGAGGCCAAGGAATGGATGGTCGGCGGGGTGCGGACGGCGGTCCTTATTCTGCTGGGGGCCGTTGGCCTGGTACTGCTCATCGCGTGCGCCAACGTGGCCAACCTGCTGCTGACCCGAACCGCGGTTCGGAGCCGTGAGATGGCCCTGCGGGCGGCGCTGGGCGCCGGTTGGGGCCGCCTCATCCGACAGCTTCTCACCGAGGTCTGTCTTCTCTTCCTCCTGGGCGGAGTGGTGGGACTGTACCTGGCGTGGGCGGGGACGGATCTGCTGCTGGCCCTGGGCGGGCAGAACCTGCCGCGACATTCGGAGATCGGGATCGACGCGACCGTGCTGGTGTTCACACTCGCTATCACCCTGCTCACGGCGATGGTCTTTGGGATGACCTCCGCCTACCGGGCCGCTCGCTCCGACCTCGCTTCCGCTCTCCAGGTCGGTGGTCAGAGAATGACCGGTGACAGGAGCAGCCAGAGACTGCGCAGCGGTCTGGTGGTGGCCGAGATCGCCCTGTCCCTCGTCTTGCTGGCGGGAGGAGGCCTGCTTCTGAAGAGCTTCTGGAATCTGCAGCGGGTTGGGCCCGGCTTCCGGGCGGAGAACGTCCTGACGCTGCTCGTCAACCCACGACCCGGTGATTACTCGGAGCCGGAGCAGATGACGCGCCTCTACGAGGACATCCTGGAGCGTGCGGGCTCTCTTCCGGAGGTTCGGGCCACGGGTGCGATCAACATCCTTCCGATGACCGGCGGACAGAACTGCGAGTTCGTGTGGCGCGATGACCGTCCCTTCCCGTCAGCGGAGGACTACGCCGACTACGACGGACCCACGTGCCTGGAGGTCCGGGTGGTGAGCCCGGGCTATTTCCAGGCCATGGGGATGACCCTGGTTGAGGGCCGTGGATTTTCGTCGCGTGACGACGAGATCGGTCCCCCAGTGGCGGTGGTCAACGAAGGTGCGGCGCAGCTGGGATTCCCCGCTGAGGAGGTGTTAGGGAAACGCCTCACTATATATGAGACTCGCGATTGGATACCCAACGTCTCTCGCGAGATCGTCGGGGTGGTGAGAAACATTCGCCAGATCGCCCTGGCGGCGGAACCGACCGTGGCGATCTACGTCCCGCATGCCCAGGAATTGGATCCCGGGCGGCGGAGAGCGATGACCCTGGTGCTTCGGACCGAACGGGATCCGACCGACGTGGCCGCGGCGGTCCGGGCCGTCGTCCGCGACGTAGATGAGAACCTGTCGATCAGTTTCGTTCGGTCGATGGAATCCGTAGTGGCGAACACGGTGGCGCGTCCCCGATTCCGCACGGTTCTGCTGCTCATCTTTGCCGGGGTGGCCCTGCTGCTCTCCGCGGTGGGCGTGGCCGGGATAGTCGGCTACGCCGTCTCCCAGCGCGTGCCGGAGATCGGCCTCCGCAAGGCTCTCGGGGCCCAGGATAGGGACATCTACTCCATGGTCATGGGTCAAGGCGTCCGGCTCACGGCTGCCGGTCTGCTCATAGGTCTGGTTGGCAGCGTCGCTGCGACGAGACTGTTGTCCGGGCTGCTTTACGGTGTCTCGGCCACCGATCCGGCGACGTTCCTGGCAGTCGCTTTACTCCTGGCCGCCATCGCGCTGACCGCGATCTGGATTCCGGCGCGCAAGGCGCTGCGAGTGGATCCCGTGGAGGTTCTCAACGCCGAGTAGGTGTGGCCGTTCTCTCGCGGCAGGCCATTGCTGCACCGGCGACGCCTGTCTATGCTGTAGCCCGATGTCCAATTTCCTGAGTCGCCTGAGGGCTGCCTACGCGGAGTTCGCGAGGGGGCGGCAGGCGGGTGGGACCGAGGCGCAGCAAGAGCTGGAGTCGGGCCTCGCGCCCCAGCTGCTGGCCGACCTGCGTTCTGGCCTGCGTGCCCGCTACCGGCTCGACAAAGAGATCGGGAGCGGCGGCATGGCGCTCGTCTTTCGGGCCCGTGACCTCAAGCACGACCGCCAGGTCGCCCTGAAGGTCCTGCGGCCCGAGTTGACGTCGCAGGTCGGTCGCGAGCGTTTCCTGCGCGAGATCCAGCTGGCCGCCGGTCTGACCCATCCGCACATCCTGCCGCTGCACGACTCGGGCGAAATCTCGGGGTTGCTGTTCTATGTCATGCCGTTTGTCGATGGCGCGTCGCTACGCGAGCGGATGGACGAGGGTCCGTTGTCAGTCGACGAAGCGCTCGAGATCACTCGCGTGGTTGCGGCTGCGCTCGACTACGCCCATCGCCAGGGCGTGGTGCATCGGGACATCAAGCCCGAGAACATCATGATCCACGATGGCGTTGCCGTCGTCACCGACTTCGGGATCGGGAAAGCCCTGAGCGCGGCGGGGCCCGCCGCCGATCAACTGACGCAGACCGGCATGCTGGTCGGGACGCCGGCTTACATGAGTCCCGAGCAGATCAAGTCTGAAAGCGTGTTGGATGGACGGAGCGACGTCTACAGTCTCGCGATAGTTCTCTACGAGATGCTGGCAGGCGAGCGGTTGTTCACCGGCCCGACCCCAATCGCATTGCTGGCGCGGCGCGTGACCGAGCCGCTTCCCGAGCTGCAATTCGCCTCGACCGTGCCGGGCGAAGTGCAGGCCACCGTTCGCGCGGCGCTCGCCGCGTCGCCGGACGAGCGACCCGCTACGGGCGCCGAGCTGATGGCGGCGTTGGCCGGTTCGCTGCGCACGCCGTCCGCCGGTTTCGCGGCGCCGGCCGCGCGAACCGACGAAGCCGCCGAGCCGTCCATCGCCGTGCTCCCGTTCGCCAACATGAGCGGCGATCCGGAGAACGAGTACTTCAGCGACGGCATCTCCGAGGAGATCATCAACGCCCTCACCCGGCTTCGTGGCCTCCGCGTCGCTGCTCGGACCTCGTCGTTCGCGTTCAAAGGACGGGACTTGGACATCAAAGAGGCCGGCGAACGCCTCGGCGTGGCCGCCGTGCTGGAGGGCAGCGTTCGCCAGTCGGGCAAGCAACTGCGCGTCACCGCGCAGTTGGTGAACGTTGCGGACGGTTACCACCTGTGGTCGGAGCGGTGGGACAGAGAGATCGACGACGTGTTCGCCGTCCAGGACGAGATAGCGGGCGCGATCGCCGACCGCTTCAAGGTCGCGCTGACGACGCCGGGGACTCCCCTGGTGAAGCCTCCGACCGCGAACCTCGACGCGTACCAGTGCTACCTCAAGGGTCGGCACCTATGGAGCCGGCGCACGCAGGCCGGGCTGGAGCAGGCGGTCGAGTACTTCCAACAGGCGATCAAGGGAGATCCCGACTACGCCCTCGCCTATTCCGGGCTGGCCGACACCTACCTACTTCTAGGGTCCTACAGGTTGATTCCGCGCGAAGAGGCGCACGCCAACGCCAAGGCGGCGGCGATGAGGGCGCTCGAGCTGGATGACACCCTGGCGGAGGCACACACATCGATGGGGCAAGTCCTGCGCACGGAGCGCGACTGGGAGGGCGAAGAGCGAGAGTACCGGCGCGCCATAGAACTGAACCCGAGCTATGCCACAGCGCACCAATGGTACTCGACTCTGCTGGCGGCGCTCGGCCGGATGGACGAGGCGGTGCGAGAGGTGCGGCGCGCCCAGGAGCTTGATCCGCTGTCCCACGCCATCGGTGTGACGGTCGCCATCGTTCTCGACCTGGCGCGCGATGTGGACGGCGCGCTGCGCGAGCTGAAGAAGACACTCGAGCTCGAGCCTGAGTTTACCAGCGCGATCGCGTTCTCGGGCTACGTCTATGCGCAGCGAGGCTGTTTCGATGAGGCTCTCGAAGCCAACGATCGCATGCTGGAGCGCTTCGGCCCCGGTTTCGGCGGGATCACCGCGCACCGCGCGGCCATCTTTGCCTTACGCGGCGACACCGATGCTGCCAGGGAGCTACTCGACCAGGCGATTGCGGAAGACGCCGACGCCGGGCACGTCGCGTTCATCTGGACGGCGCTCGGCGAGTACGATCGCGCTTTTGAGTGGCTGGATCGCGCGGTGGACGAAAACTCGTGGTTCGTTTTTCACCTCAAGGTGCACCACGGGCTCGATCCGCTGAGGTCTGACCCGCGTTTCGATAGGCTGCTGGAGCGGATGGGGCTTTCCTAGGGTTACTGATGGACAGCCGATCCCGAGGCGCAACTCACCTGCCGCGGCACACAGCCGAGCGTCGCGATTCGGGAGTCGAGCATCGGGCGTCCAACTTTACTTATACGTCGGCTGTGGATTGTCGGCTGTCGGTTGTCCATCCCACGACATGAGTGAGGACTAGGATGGTTGTCTGGTATGAGGATGATGAGTTTTGGCGAACTAGCGTTGGCTGGATGCTGCGGGACCGCGTCGATGCTGCGGCGAAGGAGGTTGAGGGATTGGTGGCGCTGCTCGGGATCGATTCGCCGGCGCGAGTTCTCGACCTCGGCTGCGGGATTGGGCGGCACTCGCTGGAGCTGGCGCGACGCGGGTTTGTGGTCACGGGCGTCGATCGAACCAGAGACTACCTCGAGGAAGCGCGGAGCGCGGCTGAGTCGGAGAGGCTGACCGTCGAGTTCGTGGAAGGCGACATGAGGACGTTTCGAAGGCCGGGTGCGTTCGACGTAGCGATCAATCTCTTGACTTCGTTTGGGTACTTCGAGGATATCGAGGACGACAGGCGCGTGGTGCGCAACGTGTACGAGTCGCTCGGGGATGGCGGCGCCTTCCTGTTGGACATGATGGGCAAAGAGGTTCTCGCCAGGATCTTCGTTCCGCGAGAGTGGCGCGAGAAGGATGGGGAGATGTGGCTGTTCGAGAGGACGGTGACCGACGCCTGGTCGTGGATGGAAAACCGCTGGATCAACATAAAGGGTGACGAGCGTAAGGAGTTCCGTCTGGCCCACCGTCTCTATTCGGCCACCGAGCTCAAAGGACTTCTGGAGCAGTGCGGCTTTGGCTCGGTCGAGGTCTACGGTGGCCTGGACGGCGCTCCCTACGATCATCAGGCGACCCGGCTCGTGGTGGTCGGGCGCAAGTGAGTGCCCGCGAGCTCAGTGGAATCCGAGTCCCAGCGTGATCACGAGCTGTGTATCGGTCCAGCTCTCGAAGAACTGAACGAGGAAGTCGATATTCGGCGTCACGTACAGGTTTCCGCCTAACCCAAAATCGTAGCCGGCGCCGAAGGTCGTTCCAACACCTGTCGCGCCACCGTCACCGGTGGTCGCCACACCGAACCCGCCCTTTAGGAATAGCCCGCCACCGGTTGAGGGGTATAGCGGATAAAAGAGAGCGGTCGCTGTGACGTTTATCCGTTGCAGGTAGTCCTGGTCGCCTCTAAACCACGTGATCACCTCTCCGCCAAAGAGAACGTTGGCGGAAGGCGTTCCGCCCATTCGCAGGTAGACGGCGGCGCCCCTGAGGTCGCCACTCCATCCGCCGCCGCCGCCGGCGGAGAGCCAGAACCCCTTGTGTGTGGCGGCGGAAGACTCTGCTCCGGTAATATCCTGCGCCGCCGCAGAACCCGTCCCCAGCAGGATGGGGAGGGCGATTAGCAGTGCGATCTTCGTAGACATGGTTACCTCCGTACCGATTAGACGAATAAGTGTCTGAACACGCCCCAAACATGTGGGAGGGGCATCACCCCACCGTTTCTTCGCCGTTATTCCCCTCAGGCTCTTATCCGAACGTTGCAACTTTCAGCCACATTGGTGCATCTCAATAGCAGACCGGGAAGACTTCTGGAGGGAAGACCCCCAATGGACTCGTTTCTTCACGACATTCAGTTTGCCTTTCGCGCCATGCGGAAGGAGCCGGGGTGGACCGCGGGGGCGGTGGGAACGCTGGCCCTCGCCATTGGCGCCACAACGGCGATCTTCAGCGTTCTCAACACCGTACTGTTGAGGCCTCTGCCGTACGAGGACCCTGACCGCCTGGTGGTGATGGAGTTCGCGCCTCTGGATGCGCAGACCCAGGCGGAGTGGGCGGCGTTGCCCGAGAACCGGGCCCGCCACATGAGGTACAGCACGACGTTTCCCAACTACGAAGCGTGGCGAGAGGCGACGGCGGATTTGTTCGAGGGCCTGGCGGCCTACGATGATGCTTGGGAGTACGACATCGGCTTTGGAGAGGGGACCGAGCGCATGCTGGGCGCCCTGGTCTCGGCCGAGCTGTTCAGCCTGCTGAAGACTCCACCGGCACTCGGGCGCGGCTTTCTCTCGAGCGAGGATGTGCCGGGGAGCGCCGGGGCCGTGATCCTGAGCTACGGGTTGTGGCAGCGTCGCTTCGGAGGGAGCGCCGAGGTTATCGGGGCGCCGGTTAGCATAAGGGAGAAACCGCACACGGTCGTGGGGGTTATGCCCCGCGACTTCGAGTTCCCCTCTTCAGCGGTCCAGTTCTGGATTCCGATGGCCGGAGCCAGCCGTGGAATGGCGTCTTGGAACTATGAGCTGGTGGGCCGGGTGAGGGCCGAGCGGAGCGTGGAGCAGGCGAACGTGGGGCTTGCATCCCGTACCATCACCGTGAGCGGGCGCGACGGAGCCGAGCAAGAGTTCGGAGCGTCGGTGTCCTCGCTTCACAGCTACATGGTGGGAGATGTGCGGCCGCTTCTGCTCATTTTTATGGCGGCGATTTCCGCCGTACTTCTCATCGCCTGCGTGAACGTCGTCAACCTGATGCTGACTCGGGCCACGGGACGAGAACACGAGCTGGTCGTCCGTGCGGCACTCGGCGCCCGTGGCACGCGCCTGGCGCGGCAGCTGCTGACCGAGAGTCTGGCGATAAGCCTGTTGGGAGCGGGCTTGGGGCTCGTGCTTGCCGTGTATCTCACGAACACGCTGATCGCGCTGGCCCCGTTCTCGATCCCGCGCAGAGAGGAAATCGGGATCGATGGCGGTGCGCTGGCCTTCAACTTTGGCCTCGCGATCGTCGTAGGACTTGGCATCTGTCTGGTCCCGGCCTTTCACGCGACGCGCACCAACGTGATGCGCGCATTGAGCCAGGGCATGCGGGGATCGACCGGTGGAGTCATGCACGCGCGGCTGCGGGACGGGTTTGTGGTCGGCCAGCTGGCGTTGACCCTGGCGCTGCTGGTCTGCGCCGGCGTCCAGCTGAGAAGCTTCATGGGCCTCCTGGACGTCGAGGCGGGGTTCGACGCCGAGAACGTCATGACGTTCGAGACGTCGCTCCCCCGTTCGAGCTACCCGACTTTCGAAGACGGCGAGCGCTTCTACAATGAGATGCTGGAGCGGCTGCGGGCGCTACCGGGTGTTCGCTCGGCATCGCTCGCCGTCTACCTGCCGGCCAGCGGCTGGTTTCACACGTCGTCTTTCCAGGTCGAAGGCTACGAGGCCGGCCCCGGTGAGGAGTTGGAGGTCGAGGTCAAGGAGATCACCCCCGACTACTTCGGGACTTTGGGAATCCCGCTCGTCGAAGGTCGCGCGTTCGATCAACATGACAGTCGCTCGACAAACAACGTGGTGGTCATCAATGAGTCCATGGCTCGGCGCTATTGGCCGCGCGGCAGCGCAACTGGGAGCGGGTTTCTGCTCCAGGACGAGCAAGTCTCGATAGTCGGAGTGGTTAGCGACGTGCAGTACCGGGGGGCCGGACGAAAAGAACCACAGGTATACCGCCCCTATGCAGGCAGCGAACGCACCCGGATGGCCGGGCTGATCAGCGTCGAAGCGCGACCCGCCGACTTCGCCGGGCCGATTCGCCGCACACTCGCTTCGATGAACCCCGATGTCGTCGTGTTCGGGATTCGCCCCCTCGATGACCGGCTTTGGACCTCGGTCTCGGAGCCTCGATTCCGCATGGCGCTCTTGGGAGTATTCGGGCTCGCCTCGGTGCTACTGGCCGTCGTCGGCGTGTACGGCGTGATGGCCTACGCCGTCGCGCAACGGACGCGCGAATTGGGGATCCGCAAAGCGCTGGGCGCGGACGCCGCTCGCATCATGCGGCAGGTCGTCGGCCGCGGCCTGACCTTGACGCTGGTCGGCCTGGGTCTCGGCACCCTGGGCGGCTATGCTTCCGTGGGCGTATTGCAGTCCTATCTAGTCAATATAGAAGCCCGCGATCCGTTGACGTTCATGCTCGCGGCTGTCGCTCTGGGCGCCGTGTCGATGCTGGCGTGCTACGTCCCGGCTCTCAGAGCCACCAGGGTCGACCCGCTGATCGCTCTTAGGGCGGAGTAGGATCGCAACGGTTTCTGCGGCTGGGAGGAGTGGTTCGGCCACTCCTCTCGGCCTCTCATTTCTCCACTCACAGCTTGATTCTGCCCACTCGGCGAGAAGGCCTTCCCCAGGCCTGTTGAGCTCCTTTATCATGGGCACAGGCTATGAGCAGTCACTACCGCACTCGTATCCGGGCTTTGACCTCGGTTTGCTTCGTGTACGCGTTTTGCGTCCCATCATGCAGCGCGGGCTCACAAGAGGTGACGGCGCAGGATCCCGTCGTAGAGCAAGCCCTCGCCGGTGCGTTTGCGGCGGCCGGCAGGGTGGAGGGGATGAGAGGTCTCGCTGTCGCCCGAGACGGCGAGCTTCTGGCCCAGCGGTACTACAACGGAAGCGGACCCTACGTCGTTCACGACGTGCGGTCGGTGACGAAGAGCGTAGTCTCGATACTCATCGGAATCGCCATCGACCGCGGCCTCATCGAGAGCGTCGACCAGACGCTGGCCGACTACCTTGGCGGTGTAGTCGATAGCCTGGACGCTGCGAAGGGAAGCATCACGATCCGCAACCTGCTGACGATGAGCGCGGGTCATCGATGGCAGGGCCTCGGAAGCGTTCACGAGTGGGGCGACTGGATGAACGCTCCGGATCAGATTACCTACGTACTGGAAAAACCGCTGGTGGATGCTCCGGGGACGCGATTCAACTACAGCGACGGCAGCGCCCACCTGCTGTCGGTCATCCTCACGGAGGCGACCGGCATGCGGGCGGTGGACTTCGCCGCAGAGCACCTGTTCGAGCCGCTGGGCATCGGACCCAGGTTTTGGCTCACCGACAATCGCGGATACTCTCTTGGAGCCGCCGGCATAAGATTGACGCCGCTCGACATGCTGGCGATCGGCGCGCTTTACCTCGACGGTGGCGTGGCTAGAGGGCAGCGCGTTGTCTCTGAGGAGTGGGTCAGCACGTCGACCCGGGCCCACATATCGACCGACGACGCGGTCCCTTACGGCACCAGCTACGGCTATCTGTGGTGGCTGGGCAGGGCAGGCGACTACGAATTCTATCACGCGATGGGATACGGAGGACAGTTCATAGTCAACGTTCCAGATCTGCGCCTCACCGTCGTCGCGACCTGCGACTGGAGGTACCCCATCTCGGTGGGCAACCGGCATTGGTACGACGTCATCCTCCTCATCGTGACCGACGTGATACCTGCGATGGCCGAATTACCCGCTGGGAGCTCCGGCCCCTGAGCTTGCCGCCCGCCTGACAACCTTTCCGGGGTCGAAGCTATCTAAGCGTTTGAGCCCCATCATGTAGAGCCACGCGACTGACGAATTCAGCCAATACAGGTAATCGCGATGTGGAGAACGCTTCTGGACAGCCTGGGTCAGGATGTCCGCTTCGCGCTTCGCCAGGTCGGCCGTCGGCCCGGATTCACACTGCTCATCGTTCTGACTCTTTCCGTCGGGATCGGCGCCAATGTCGCGGTGTTCAGCGTTATGAAGGGCCTGATCCTGCGGTCGCTCCCCTACCCGGAGCCCGAACGGGTCGTGGCCATCTGGGAGACACCGAGCCATGCCCGCTTCTATCAGCCGTTTTCGTCCCCCGACTATTTCGACATGCGGGAGCAGAACAACACGCTGGAAGAGATGGGTCTGTTCCGGTTCAATTGGATCAACCTGGCGGGAGAGGAGAACGCGGCGCGGGTCTACGGCGTCAGGTGTACAGCCAGCACGTTGCGGGCGCTGGGGGTTCAGCCGGCGCGGGGGCGCCTGTTTGCCGATGAAGAGGAGATCGAGGGAAGAGACCGAGTAGTGATCCTGAGCGACAGGCTTTGGAGGCGCCAATACGGAGCGGTCCCCGACATCATCGGTCGCCGGATCACGGTCGACCAGGAGATCTTCGAGGTCATCGGTGTGATGCCGGCGGAGTACGAGTTTCCGAGGCCGTGGTCCCAGGCCAACGGCGAGCCCGAGCTGTGGGTCCCCATCGTGCTTTCACGGGACGACGCGGTGCGGGGCTGGCACTCGTTCGCTTCGGTTGGCCGACTGAAGGACGGAGTGACCGCAGAGGCCGCCGAGGCGGACCTGCGCGCCATCGCCGACCAGCTCGCCGAGGCCTACCCCAACACCAACGCCCAGACCCAAGTGTGGATCGACCCGCTCATGCGCAGGGCGTTGGGAAGCGTTCGCGCCTTCCTCATTATCCTGCTGGGAGTGGTCGGCCTGGTACTGCTGATCGCCTGCGCCAACGTGGCCAGCATGTTGCTCGCCCGGGGCACGACACGCACAGGCGAGATCGCGATTCGAGCCTCGATGGGCGCGGACAGCGGGCGGCTGGTTCGCCAACTCCTGACGGAGAGCCTGATGCTGTCGGCCCTGGGCGGCGTCGCCGGAGTCGCGATCGCCTTCTGGGGCGTGAGCGCCGTGAAGGGCCTGGTACCGGCGAACATCCCGCGCGTCGCCGGAATACAGATCGACTCGACGGTGCTCGCGTTCTCGCTGCTCATCGTCCTGATCACCGGCGTGGTATTCGGTCTGGCGCCGGCGCTGTTTGCGTCGCGCACCGACCTGGTCGGCGCACTCCGAGAGGGTGGCCGCGGTCAGGCGGGCGGGCGCAAGCACAACCGCGTCCTGCGCATGCTCGTGGCGGGACAGCTCGCGACCGCTTTCGTGCTGGCGAACGGAGCCGCCCTGCTCATCGTAAGCTACTTCAACGTCGTGAGTGTTCCCCGCGGATTCGACAGCGAAGAGGTACTCGTCGCCGGTCTGGCATTGAACGGCCCGCAGTACGAAGAGACGCATCAGCGAGTGGCTTTTTGGAGGCGCTTGATCGAGCGCCTGGAGGCCGTACCGGGCATCGAGCAGGCCGCTGCCACCAACAAGCTGCCTCTGTTCGGCGGCAACAACGGTTGGATCCTGGTGGAAGGAGAGACCTACGATCCGCAGGAGAGGCGGCCGCTGGTCGAGTACTCTTATGTGAGCCCCGATTACTTCGACGCGATGGGGGTCTCCCTGTTGTCGGGACGGCTGCTGGAAGAGGCCGACATGACGGTCCCCGACAGCTTGACCGACCGCATCGCCGTCGTCAACCAGGCGTTCGTCGATCGCTATTGGCCCGGCGAGAGCGTGCTGGGGAGGAGGGTCCGCCACAACAGCGAGCCGCCCGACTGGACAGCCACGGTGGTGGGCGTGGTCGAAAACGTACGGCAGTGGGGTCTCGAATACCCACCGCTTCCCGAAATGTACTTCCCCTACACGATCCAGCTCTGGACGTACACGCGGCTGGTCGTTAGAGCTTCTGGGGACCCGCTGCCCCTGGTGCCCGCCCTGCGGCAGGCCGTCCAGGGGATCGACAGCGAGATTCCGCTCTCGGAAGTCCGGACGATGAGTGGTGTCGTGAAGAGCGCCACCGAGCGCCGGCGTTTCTACGCGTTACTCGTTACCCTCTTCGCCGTGACGGCGCTGATCCTCGTGGTGGCGGGAACCTACGGCGTGATGTCGTACTACGTCTCGCAGCGTACGCACGAGGTCGGTGTGCGGATGGCGCTGGGGGCCGACAAGAACAGCGTCCTGAAACTGTTCTCGAGTCAGGGGCTACGTCTCGTACTTCTGGGGATGGCGTTCGGCCTCCTGGGGTCGCTGGCTTCGGCCAAGTTGACGTCGAGCATGCTGTTCGGGATCAGTCCCTTCCACCCCATGTTCCTGATCGGAGGTGCGCTGTTCATGACGGTCGTCGCCATGGCGGCGATCGCCGTGCCCGTCTTCCGGGCGACCCGCGTCGACCCCAACGAGGCGCTTCGGATGGAGTAGCTCCCCACCGCTGAATTGCGCCGGCTCTTCTGCAGGGCCGCCCCGCCGGCTCTAGCGCCGAGTCCCGCTGAAGGTTACCCCTTAGTGCCATTTCAAATCGTGCCTTCAGCGGAGGGAACTCATGCTTCGGACCTTACATTACAGCTGCATCTTGGTCGCAATGGGACTGGCGTCATTAGCCGCTCCGGCCTTGCGGGCTCAGACCGCCGGGGGGCAGTGCGACTTCAGCGACGTCCCCGGAGTGGTCTGGTGGGGCACCAGGAGCCAGTTAACGCTCAGCGAGCTGGCGTCCTACATCGCCCCGGTGTACTGGTTCTCGCCTGACGAACCGCTGCTGGAGGGGAACCAGGGCACGGATATTAGGATTCCCGAGGCGATGCCGTTCGAGACGTCTCCGGATGCGCCGGTGGTCTACTACCAGGTCGAAGAGATTGTGGGCCTGGAGGGCGGTCTCACCCGTGACTCAACAGATATCGAGAATTCGATCATCGACCTCGAGCGTACGGGCGCGATGCGGCTCGGGTTTTTCGCCTACTTCAGATCCGAGGTGGGTCTGGGCGCGCATCCGCACGACCTGGAGGCCACCGAGTTCAAGATCGCGGCTCTCCGGTCCGATGGTAGCATTCTCCCCGAGATGACGGACGCGCAGTGTGACGAGCGGAACTATGTGATAGTGGTCACCCGGGTCACGGCCAAGGCGCACGGCATTCAGTGGTTCTGGAACGTCATCGAGGTAGACCAGGAGACGAAGTTTCCGATGTATTTCTTCGTCGAGGAGGGGAAGCACGGACTGGCGACCGATAAGAACAGCGACGGATACTTCACGCCCGGCTACGACGTCAACCGGCACATCAACGATGCGTGGGGCGTCCGCGACGTCATCCGATCCGGGACGCTGTTCAGCGGCGGCTACCAAGCGTGGATGACGAAGGTGCGTCACCCCGACGACCGGGTATTTCCGCCGCTGCCGGGTGACAGCCCGCTGCGCAACGGGCGGCTTTGGCCGGACGACGTTGAAGAGCACTATGCGGTGTACGAGCTGCGTCCGTTGCCGCCGGTGGAGATGGCGGGAGATGACAAGGGCCTCCACCACTTCTTGGAGGACAAGGAGGTTCCCGGGTGGCCGCGGGCCAAGCGGGCCAGCGACCTCAATGAGTTCATCAGTTGGGTGGACGCTGATGCGGCGGTGAAGTCGCTGGCGATCTCACTGTTCAACGACGGTGATTGGGGCGTCGCATGGGCGTTCCCCTTCTTCGTTGTGAAAAACTTCGAGCTCAGCATCAGCGGCGGCTTCGTGGTCTGGCGGATGTACCTGAAGGGTCCGCACCTGGAGGACTTCGGGTGGATGGCGATGTATACGCCATCTGCTTCGCGCTGGATCGACACGTATCTCGCCGCGGGCGCTGAGTGGGATGAAGAGACCGTCAACGGTGAGAAGACGACGAACACCTTTTTCGTAATGGAGACGGGGCTCAAGTTCCGCGTGAACATCTCGACGTCGCCGTTCAGCTTCTTGGGCTTCTTCACCGATTTCTGGGGATTTCGCGCCGGTATCAAGAACTATGGGTTCACGGACATCGAGCGGCTTACGTACGTGTTCGAGTTTGGCGCCGGCGCGTTTTAGGGCGAATGAAAGTCAAGATCTGAATTGTCAAGGAATGTCGAACACCGCACACCGAACACCGCCTTTCGAAGGTGGCACTGCAAGGATGAATCACTGAGCCCGAAGGCCAAATCCACGTAAGCCTCAAGGATTGGCTATTTGTGATTAGCGATCAAGGATTGCCGTGCGCCCTTCGACATGCGGTGTTCGGTGTGCGGTGTTCGACATTCCATTAGGTTTCAAGTATTGAATATCCCAGCATTATGGGCGATCCGCACGAGATAATACACACGGAGCTGTCCGCCACCTACGAGCTGGAGGACGAGCTTGGCAGCGGCGGAATGGGCACCGTCTATTTGGCACGTGATCGACAAGATGATCGGCGCGTGGCGATCAAGGTCATCCATCCGGATCTTGCCAAGGGCGCCGCGTTGCCGCGGTTCGAGCGGGAGATACGCGTCACCGCGGGCCTGGAGCATCCCCACATAGTCCCGTTGCTCGACTCGGGGATGGCTGGTGAGCTGGCGTACTACGTGACGCCGTACATCGAAGGGGAGTCGCTTCGCGGACTGATTCGACGCCGCGGGAAGTTACCGGTCGAGGAGGCGGTCAGGATCGCCTGCGAGGTGGCGGAGGCTCTGGGCTACGCGCACCAGCACGGCATCGTGCATCGCGATATCAAACCGGAGAACATCCTCATCGATGATGGGAGGGCGATCGTTGCCGATTTCGGATTGGCGCGCGCCATGTCGGGCGCCGATGAGGCCACTCTGACGGCGACCGGTATGGTAGTGGGCACGCCCCTCTACATCAGCCCGGAGCAACTGGCCGGACTGCAGACCATCGATGCACGAACGGACATATATAGCCTGGCTTGTGTCGTCTACGAGTTGCTGGCCGGCAGGCCTCCGTTCGTCGGAACGACCGTGCAGGCCATCCTGAAGGGACATATCTACGGGGAACCCGATCCCTTGCCCAGCGCGGTTCCGGCCGCGGTTCAGGAGGCCGTGATGCGGGCGCTGAACAAGCGTCCCACGGGCCGGCACCCGACCGCGGCCGAATTCGCGGAATCGCTCAGAGCTGCCGGGTCGAACGCCGGCTCCAGGCCGCCGGCCCGCCGCAGGTGGGTGTTGGTGGCGGTGGCGACGCTGGTGCTGCTTGGGTTGGCTCTGATATGGCGGAGTTGTTCCGGTTAACTGGCCTCGAACCCTCTCCAGCCCCATCTTTCGGCGAACGTATCGTTGTCGTACAGGCCCCAACAGCGGAGATCCTCGTTGCGAGCCGTGACGTTGCCTCACGCCAGGCACCCCAGCCTGGCCCCAGCTTCGCCGTTTCCAAGGCGCACCCGGGCATGACTGCTCTACTCGACCGGCTGCGCGAAGCGCTTCCGCCGCAATACGAGGTGGAGCGGGAGCTTGCCAGCGGTGGCATGGGGACGGTGTTCCTGGCGCGCGACACGGTGCTGGACAGGCGGGTGGCGGTCAAGGTTCATCGTCAGGACCTGGCCGACCCGAACGCGGCGAAGCGCCTGCTCGAGGAAGCTCGCATCCTGGCTCGCCTGAGACATCCCAACGTCGTTTCCATCTACCACGCCGGAGAGATCGGCGAGTCCTTTTATTACATCATGGACTACGTGGAAGGAGAGACGCTGGGCGAGCGGCTGAAACGCGGCCCACTGACCACGGACGAGGCACTGAAACTGGGGAGCGATCTGCTCTCGGCGCTCGAAGCCGTGCACGGGCACGGGATCGTTCACCGCGACATAAAGCCGAACAACGTCTTCCTGGTGGGCGATCACGCGCTGCTCGGCGACTTTGGTATCGCGAAGCATCACGACAGAGAGTCCGGTGCGATAACGGAACCGGGCCAACGGGTGGGTACTCCGGGCCACATGGCGCCGGAACAGGTTACCGGTGACGAGGTGACAACCGTCACCGATCTGTACGCCGTGGGAATGGTCCTTTACGATGGGCTTACGGGCCGCCAGTGGTCGATGCTCACGCCGGTCAAGGAAGCGGATTGGTCTGGTATCCCGCCGCCCATCGCTCAAGTCCTGCGCCGCGCGCTGGCGATGTCGCCGGGTAGCCGTTGGGCCGATGCGACCACGTATCGTGACGCGCTGAGGCGGGCGGGCGATCGACCTCGCTCGCGGCGAGCGACGATCATCTCGCGCATCGGAGCCGCGGCTCTGGCGCTGTCGATCGTTGTAGGCGGCGGTTGGGCGGTTCGCAGCTTCTTGATGCAACAAGCGCCTACGGTCTCGCAGATGCGGATCGCCGTGTTGCCGTTCTCCGTGCGCGGCAGTGAGAATTTCGATTATCTGGGCGAGGGGATGGTCGACCTGCTGAGCACGAAGCTGGACGGCGCGGGGGAGTTGCGGAGCGCCGATCCGCGCGCGGTACTGAGCCTCGTAGCGCAAGAGAGTCGTGGCGTGCCGGATCCCGAGAAGGGGCGGAGCATCGCCCGGGGCTTGGGCGCAGGCCTGTACGTGCTGGGCAACATCGTCGAAATCCAGGGTCGCCTGCAGCTCGACGCATCGCTCTACGACCCGGACCTGGGCCTCGACGCCGTCGCCCACGCGTCGGCCGAGGGCGAGGCCGCGCAGCTCTTCGACCTCGTCGATGTTGTTGCGGCCGAGCTTCTGGTCGGGCAGGGCCGCACGACGCGCATCGCCTCGGTCACGACGAGTTCGCTTCCGGCGCTGAAAGCCTACCTGGAGGGGGAACAGGCATTCCGATCGGGCCATTTCGCGCCCGCCGCCGAGGCGTTCGAGCGCGCAACGGAACTGGATAGCACATTCGCGCTCGCCTGGTACAGGCTCGGTGTCGCCGGCGAGTGGCTGGTGCGAGCCGACCTCGTCGAGCTCAGCGCCGAGCAGGCCATCCGCCACAGCAGTCGGCTCTCCGATCACGATCGAGATCTCTTCGAGGCGTTTCTCGTTTACCGGCACGGAGATGCCGCCGAGGCGGAGCGCCTCTATCGAGCCATCCTCAGCACGCACTCGGACGATGTGGAGGCCTGGATCCAGCTGGGCGAACTCCTCTTCCACTACGGCCCATTTCGCGGTCGCTCCGTCGTTGAAGCGCGCGAGCCGTTCGAGCGCGTGCTCTTCTTCGAGCCGAACGAGGTTCACGCGCTGACGCACCTGATTCGGATCGCCGCCCTCGAGGGAGCGCCGGGTGAACTCGACTCGCTGGTCGATCTTTCTCTCGAGGTCAGTCCCGAGGCCGACCGGGCCCTCGAGGTTCGTACGCTGAGGGCGTACGCGACCGGCGATGAACAGAGCCAAGCGCAGGTGCTTGCCGAGTTGAGGTCTACCGACATCGATCAGCTGATGGTGTTGACCTGGAGCGTCCCGGTCTTCACCCGCAACCTCCGCGGGGCAATGGAGGTCGTCGGCATCCTGACCGACCCTCCATATTCACCGGATCTTCGAGCATGGGCTCACACCGTCCGCGCTTCTCTTCTGCTGGCTCACGGTCGCTGGCGCGACGCTAGGGCGGAGCTGGACGCGGCGGCCCCGCTCGACCCTGTTTTGGCACTCGAATATCGAGCGCTTCTGTCTGCGACCCCGTTCCTCACGAACACGGCCGAGGAGCTGGAGGCCATTCGCAGCGAACTCGGCGATTGGGACGCCGGCGCCGCGAGCCCGAGCACGACGCGCAGCACGTGGGCGAATTCGCACGATGAGGCGCACCGGCACCTGCGGCTTTACCTGATGGGGCTCCTGAGTGCGCGACTCGGCGATGAAGAAGCCGCGCTGCGTTATGCCCGGGAGCTCGAGCGGCTCGGGGGACCCGCGGATGTCACCGAACTTGCCGGCGATCTCGCTCGAGGCGTCCGCGCCCAACTGTCTGTGACTCAGAATAGACCGGAACAAGCGCTGGCCGCGCTCGAGCAGACAAACATGCAAACGTGGTACAGCCTGATGGCCGCCTCCCTTTTCTTCTCGCAGGCGCTCGAACGCTATACTCGGGCCGAATTGCTAGCCGCCACCGGTCGCGAGCGCGAGGCCGTCACGTGGTTCAGCAGCTTCGAGGCCAGCTCGTCGCGCGACTTGATCTACCTGGCCCCTTCGCTCCTCAGGCGAGGAGAGATATACGAACGCTTGGGTGAGGGTGAAGAGGCGATGCTGCACTACTCACGCTTCATCGAGCTCTGGCGTGACGCCGACCCCGAACTCCTTTCGATGGTCGAGTACGCCGAGGACCGCCTCGCACTCCTCGCCACCCGGGAGCATCCGTAGAGTCTTTCGAGGTGTCCGCTATTGAACGGCGACGTCCCGAGTCCGGACAGTCGACCCGCATTCTAGCCGATAAGGCTGCTGGAAGTCCCCACCTACAGCGTGTTTTCGAGCGGTCGTTGCACTGGCATGCCGTTTGCCTTCGTATAACCCTGCCATCAGCCCGGCCAAGAACGGCCGATCAGTAGATTATCAAGAGGGCAGTTCAAATGCGCGCCTTTCTCACTGATG
>JBDHAL010000004.1:0-39326 GCA_039588075.1 Gemmatimonadota bacterium
CCTGGAGTGCAACGAGAGTTTCTGGCTGCGGTGCCTGGGCTGGAACGGGCCCGGATGACGCAGCCGGGATATGCCATCGAGTACGACTACTTTCCGCCTCACCAGCTACACCCGACGCTGGAATCGAAGGCTCTCCCGGGTCTCTACCTGGCCGGGCAGGTGAATGGAACCACCGGGTACGAAGAGGCGGCGGGCCAGGGGATTGCCGCCGGGATCAATGCCGGCCTCAGCGCGCTGGAGAGAGAGCCCTGGGTACCCGATCGGGATCAAGCGTACATCGGCGTTTTGATCGATGACCTGGTGACCCGGGGGGTGGACGAGCCCTACCGGCTTTTCACTTCACGTGCCGAGTTTCGTCTCCTGCTTCGTCAGGACAACGCGCTGCGGAGGCTGGGCGCGCAGGCCGCTGAACTGGGGTTGCTCAGCGATGAGCAGAAGCGGACGCTGGAGCGGAGACTGGTGGCCGAAGACGAAGCGGTGAGATGGGCCGAACGTACGCTGGCGGAGCCCGACCTTGTTAACGACTACCTGGAGGCCCGGGGGACCTCCTGCATCTCCGATCCCACCTCATTGGCCAAGCTCGCCAAACGTCCCGAGGTCAGCCTCCTCGAGCTCGTCGGTCACGAGGGCCCCCTCGCCGGAAACGGATCCCCTGATACCGACGCCCTGGCCGCCCTGGAGATGGCTATCAAGTATGCCGGCTACATCTCCAAGGAACGGGCCCGGGCCGAACGCTTGCACCGACAGGCGGAATTCAAGCTCCCCGTCGATCTGCCCTACCTCGAGCTCGCCAGCCTCTCCATCGAGGCGCGCCAGAAGCTGGATCGCATTCGACCGGCCACCCTGGCGCAGGCCGCGCGAATCCCCGGCGTCGCTCCCAGCGATCTCCAGAACTTGATGATGGAGGTGCGGAAGGGGCACCGTTAGACGGGTCGAAGGTAGGGCATCGGCGTCCCGCCGGCCGGCGTTTCACGTGAAACGTACGATGGGTAGCGGGGCCGCGCGGCCAGGCCCACTACATATAGATATAGAGCCGGCCCGGGCTCACAACACGAACCCCACCCCGATCGTCGCCGTCCACTGCGTCTCGTCTGGCGCGTTCTTCAGCCGCAGCCGAAATGTGTAGTCAAACCGAAGGATCGTTCTTTCTCCCAACGGCGCCCCTAGGCCGAGTCCCACGGTCCCGGCCAGCGACTCCAGGGTGCTGAGCGACAGCCCGAAGTGGGGGAGCAAAATGGCCTTTCCCGGGCTCGCTCCGTAGTTCACACTCGCGTCCAGCAGCGCGAACCCAAAGCCTCCGGTGGGTAGGAATATCGCGCCTTCGAACCCCGCTTGCCCGTGGCGCACGGCCTGGATTCGCAGGCCGATCACGGCGGTCGCGTTGTGTCGGCTCATGACGCCCAGCTCCGGCACCACGGCGACCTCGAAGGGCGGCGGTCCGACCTCGTCTTGCTGCGCCTGTAACGGTTCGGTCCACAGCAGAAGCGCCGGAAGGATCAGAATCATGAGGCGAATCATTGCCTGCAAGAAGCGGGGGGGGAATCGCAAAGGTAGGGTAACGCTAAGCCCCGCAACCCGCCATGTCAAAGGTGTTGAATTGGGCATCCAGCTGCGCGCGACGATGACGATGACGACAACGACAGCGAGAAACGAGAAGCGGGAAGGCCAGTTTGAGCTTGTTTGATCTGCTCGCCTCAATTCTCGTTTCTCGTTGTCGTTGTCGTTGTCGCCCATGATGATGTTTCACGTGAAACATTTCCCCCTTTCCACATTCCCCGGCCTCGGGTATTATTGCGGTGGACCTGAGCCCACCCCGCCTCCGCTCCGTCCGGGCCAGGTGTTTTTATGTCAAAAGTCATAACCATCGCCAACCAGAAGGGTGGTGTCGGGAAGACGACGACCGCCATCAACCTCGGCGCCTGCCTTGCTGTTGCAGAGCGGCCGACCCTCGTGATCGATGCCGATCCCCAGGGCAACGCGACCAGTGGACTGGGGATCAACCGGGATGAGCTGGCCGGCTCGATCTACGACACGTTGATGGAAGGGATGCCAGCGGAAGAGATACTGCAGCGTGGGGTTCACTTCCCGCGCCTCGATCTATTGCCATCGCACCGCGACCTTCTGGGTGCGGAGGTGGCGATGACGACGATGCAGGGGCGTGAGAAGCTGCTGCGGGAGGCGCTGGCGCCGCTGCGCCAGAGCTACGACTACATCATCATCGACTCGCCGCCCTCGCTTGGGCTGCTGACCGTCAATACACTGGCGGCGGCGGATGCGGTACTGATTCCGATCCAATGCGAGTACTACGCTCTCGAGGGGCTCACCCAGCTGCTCAACACCGTGCGGTTGGTACAGCGTAGCCTGAATCCAAACCTGCAGATCGAGGGCGTGGTTCTGACGATGTTCAATGACCGGCTGAACCTCTCCCGCCAGGTGGCCGACGAGGCTCGTGAGTACTTCGGGCCTAAGGTTTTCCGTACTCCGATACCGCGAAATATCCGGTTGGCGGAGGCGCCGAGTTTCGGCAAGCCGATAGTGGTTTACGACGTACTCTCTTCGGGCGCAACGAGCTATCTTGCGCTGGCACAAGAACTTATGAGCAGGAACGGCCGTGGCCAAAAAACAGCAGAAACGACTCGGTAAGGGGCTGAGCGCGCTCCTCGGCGACTATCTTCCCGACGAGAGCGCGGCGAGCCGGGAGGCGGAGCGGCTTCCGATAACGGAGCTGCGACCGAATCCGTATCAGCCGCGACAAGCGCTCGATCGCGAGCAACTCAAGGAGCTGATCGCGTCGATACGTGAGAACGGATTGCTGCAGCCGGTGGTTGTGCGACCTGCGGCGGACGGCGGTTGGGAGGTGGTGGCGGGCGAGCGTCGCTTCCGTGCGGTTCAGGAGCTCGAGTGGACTCATATCCCGGTAGTCGTTCGCGAGGTGGACGATCGGACCATGCTGGTTCTCGCCCTGATCGAGAATCTGCAGCGAGAGGATCTGAGCCCGCTGGACGAGGCGCACGCCTACCGGCGCCTGGTTGACGAGTTCGAGCTGACCCAGGCGCAGGTAGCTTCACGGGTCGGCCGCGATCGCTCGACGGTGGCCAACACGATTCGCCTCCTCGGGCTCCCGCGGCAGGTTCAGCAGTTGCTCGCTTCGGGTCACATATCGGCGGGTCACGCTCGGGCGCTCTTGGGGCTGGACGATGAGGCGCGCGTGATCAAGCTGGCGCGTGCGGCGGCGGAGAGCGGGCTGACCGTGCGGCAGGTGGAGCAGCAGGTACGGCAGCGCCGCAGCGGCGGTGGTGGAGAGAAGCCGAAGCGAAAGTCGCTGGACAGCCGGTCGGCGGCTTACATCGGGAAAGCGGAGCAAGCGCTGTCCCGTGTGTTGGGCACGGCGGTGAAGGTTCGCCTCGACAGCACGAACAAGGGCCGCATCGAGATCCCGTTCCGTGACACCGACGATTTCGAGCGCGTGGTCGACACCATCGTTGGCGTTGGCGGAGTCGTCTGAAGAACATGACTGAAAGCGAAGACACCTACACCATAGTACTCGTCCCGAGTGACACTCAGCGCACTCGAAGCCTGCGGCTCACGGCGAGGGCTCAGCGAATCGGCGCGACGGCGGCCGCCGCCGCCGGCCTGGCCCTGGCCATCATCCTCGGCAGTTGGTGGTACTTCGCGGCGCAGGCCGCCCGCATCCCGCGGCTCGAGCAGCAGATCACGTTGCTCGAGGCCGACAACGCCAGGGTCCAGCAGTTGGCGGAGAACCTGGCCTTCATGCAGGCGGAGTACGCCAAGATCCAGTCGATGCTCGGCACCGATGTTCTGGCGTCCGACGCCGCGCCCGAGATCCTCCCCGATGAGCCGGGGACCGCGGCGGACGCTTCCGCCCGCACCGGCCTGTCTCCGGAGATCCCCACCAGCTGGCCCCTGGCCACCGCCGGCTTCGTGACGCAGGTCCTGGAGCAGGCTCAGGACGGGACCCACCCAGGGGTAGATATCGCCGTGGCGCAGGGCTCGTACATCCGCGCCAGCGGCGCCGGTATCGTTCAGGAAGCGGGCGCCGATTCGATCTACGGTCTCTATGTTCTCATCGAGCACGGGAACTCTGGCTACCGTTCGATGTATGGTCATGCTTCCCGGCTCTTCGTCAACCCGGGAGAAACGGTTCTTCAAAACCAGGTGATCGCCCTGTCGGGTAACACCGGCCGATCGACTGCCCCGCACCTGCACTTCGAGATTCTGCAGGACGGACGGCCCATCGATCCGTTCACGTTGGTTCAACAGCAGGCGGGCTCCTGACTAGAGAAAACACGAATGATTGGAAAACCCAAGAAACCCACAGAAGAGAAGCGAGCATCCATGACGAAACCTGAACGAGATTCCGGCGACGCCGCTATCTCTCTCATCGCTCCCGGTATGAACATCGTTGGCGACTGTGAGACCGAGGGGACCGTCCGCGTCGAGGGCCGGATCGAGGGCACGATCAAGGCCGGCAAATCGGTGGTCGTTGGGCGCAGCGGAGAGGTCATCGGTGACATCGTCACTCAGGACGCCGTCATCAGCGGACGCGTCTCCGGCAACATAAACGCTGACAGCCGGCTCGAACTCCAGTCGACCTGTGATATCCAGGGCGAGCTTCGCAGCCGTAGGGTCCAGCTCGACGAGGGCGCACGCTTCAACGGCCAGGTTCACATGGATGAGACCGGCTCGCGCACCGTTAAGTCGCCGGAGCGGCCTGCCGGAACCAAGCCCGCCGATCGGCCGAGTACGGGGCCGCAGCCGGCGGCCGGCCCGTAGGGGTCACGGCCTACACCGGGACCTGGCTGTTTTCCACAGAGTTTTCCACTCGTGGAAACCCTGATGTGGATTGGGACTCCGCGCCCTACGCACGTCACCCCCAGGGTTCTGGAAACTTTTCAACGGGTCCGGACTATCATGTCCCGACCCCTCTCCACCTCTTTCGCAAATCGGGTGGCACCTCGGTGTCTAATGGAGCTTGATCGCTATGCAGAAGCGCAGGAAAGGTAGTGCGGCAAAGAGACGTAGAAGGGCTCCCGCACGCAGCCATGTCGACCGACGCAAGGACTTGGACTACACGGAAGACGAGCGTCTGTTCAGCCGGCAGATCATCGAGCCAGAGATGGCTGCGGTTCACGAGCCGCCGGCCGTCGACGAGCATGCCGTGCCCGAGAGGGCCTTGGACAACACCCTCACCGACCCCTGGCGCGTTTTCAGAATCATGGGAGAGTTCGTAGACGGGTTCGATGCTCTGGCCCGACTCGACAAGGCCGTATCGGTTTTCGGATCGGCCCGTACGCCCAAAAACGACCCCGACTACAAAGCCGCTACCGAAACCTGCAGACTCCTCGCCGAAGCTGGTTTCGCCATCATCACCGGCGCCGGACCCGGCATCATGGAGGCCGGCAACAAGGGCGCCCGGCAGGGCGGCGGTCAATCCATCGGCCTCAACATCGAGCTGCCCTTCGAGCAGGACATCAACCCCTACGTCGACCTCAGCCTCACCTTCCGCTATTTCTTCGTTCGCAAGACCATGTTCGTCCGTTACTCCGAGGGCTTCGTCATCTTCCCCGGAGGTTACGGGACCATGGATGAGCTCTTCGAAGCCCTCACCCTCATCCAGACCGGCAAGGTCCACAACTTTCCCCTCGTCATGTTCAACAACAAGTACCATTCCTCACTCATGCGCTGGCTCAAGAACGCCGTGCTCGAAGGGGGCAAGATCTCGCCAGAGGATCTCGACATCATCACTACCGCCAACACTCCGGACCAGGCTGCGCGCATCATCATCGACGCTCACGAAGCCAGAAATGGTAAGAAGGCCCGAGCCACGAAGCCGAGTTCCGGGAAGGCCGCATCGTAATATATCTTACAGCTCGGCCGACGCCGTAAGTCTGGACCCCCCCCTCCATCCGCGCGCCCTGCTACCACGGCTCCTCTCGCGCGCTCGGGAGAGTCGAACTCTCTTTTCGTTGAGAGCTTGCAAATATTTGAATTCCGCCCCTAGCTTGCCTCTCCAGTTGAGACTGCACGCGTACGGGGTGGAGCAATGGCAAAAGAATCGGAGCGAAAGCAGGGCGGGCACCTGAGTGGAGCGCCCATCGACCCGTCGCCGATATCCGGCGGCGAGAGCGCGGCCGAGTTGATCGACGGCGCGTTCCTGGCCTACAACGCGGGACGACTACGGGAGGCCTGCCGCCTGTACGCCGAGCGAGTCCTCGAGTCGGATGTGACGGTGGGAATGAGCCTGAGCGGTGCGCTGACGCCGGCGGGCCTGGGCATGTCGGCGCTGATCCCGTTGGTGGAGGCGGGCTTCGTCGATTGGATTATCTCGACGGGAGCGATCCTCTACCACGATGCGCATTTCGGGCTCGGGCTGGAGATGCGGCGCGGGCGAGCCGAGGTGAGCGACGTGCAGCTGCGCGAGGAAGGGGTCGTGCGAATCCACGACATCTTCTTCGAGTACGATGTGCTCCTGTCGACCGACGAGTTCTTCCGTCAGATCATCGAGGCCGAGGAGTTCCAGCGGCCGATGGGGACGGCGGAATTCCATCACCTCTGCGGCAAGTACGTTATGGAACGGGAGAAGGCGCTGGGAATCGGGCGGAAATCGCTGCTGGCGGCGTGTTACGAGGCCGGCGTGCCGGTCTACACCTCATCGCCTGGGGACTCGAGCATCGGGATGAACGTGGCGGCGCAGGCGCTGGCCGGCAGCGCGCTGCGCATCGACTCCGCCATCGATGTGAACGAGACGGCGGCGATCGTGCTGGGTGCGAAGCGAGACGGTGGCAAGAGCGCGGCAGTGATCATGGGGGGCGGGAGCCCCAAGAACTTCCTGCTGCAAACCGAGCCGCAGATCCAGGAGGTGTTGGGCCTGGAGGAAGAAGGCCACGACTACTTCATCCAGATCACCGACGCGCGCCCGGACACCGGCGGCCTGTCGGGCGCCACCCCGTCGGAGGCCGTCAGCTGGGGTAAGGTGGACCCGGAGGCTTTGCCGGATGCCGTGGTCTGCTATCTCGACCTGAGCATCGGCCTGCCGCTGCTCACCGCCTACGCGCTGGCCAGGCACGAGCCCCGCGGCCAAAGGCGCCTCTATGACCGGCGCGGCGAGTTGCTGGAAAGACTGGAGGCGGAATACCGGCGGGCGCCCCGCGGCTGATAGGAGCAGATCTGTATCGGTTCGACAACGACAACGACAACGACAACGAGAAGCGGTTCTTTCTCGTTTCTCGTTGTCGTTGTCGACACAGTCCCTACCACTCATCCACGCGTACAATGTTCACCCCCGCATCGGCGAACCGCGCGAACGCCTCATCCGCCTGCTCGCTGAAGTCGACTACGCCCGGCACGACGACTGGCGATGTACAATCCTCCAGGAGGTACACTTTCTTCACGAGGCTCGGATCTTCCGCCTGGACTTCGGTCAGCAAATCGTGAATGGTCCAGGCCACGCAGTGGCTCTTCGCTTGCCCGGCGATGACGACGGCGTCGAACTCGAGGAGCTTCTCGATCAGCGGGGTATTCTTCTCCGCGATGCGCGCGCCGTCCGGCCCACTCGTGACTTCGGGGTGAAGTACCGAGTAGTGCTCGGTTAGCGGGTTGTCTCCCTTGATCTCGAACCGCGGTTGGCTGCGGCGGGCGATGCTGTGGAAGAACAGTGCCTCTTCCAACGAGGAGACAAGAGCATGGCCGATCCCACCCAGCATCGCGTGGTAGGGCCACACGAGCAGTGGATACTTTCCGCCTTCCGTCAGCGTCCGGACGTAGCTGGAGGCGTGACGCTTCAGATATTCGTAGTCGCCCCCTGCAACGCTCGCCGCCACCGATGGATTCACCGCCCAGATGCCGCGCTCGATGTCCTCGGTTGTGATGATCGTCTGACCGCCCACAGGGTGTGCGCCCGCCTCGTTCACCCAAAAGAACGGGTGGAAGATCTGCATGACGCTGTGCGTATCCATCGTTGGAGCGATCAGCGTGATGACTCCTAGGTTGCGATAGATGAACTCGCACAGCCGCACGTTGTCTTCGATCGCGCCGCGACCCGACCGACCGCCCACGAACAACTCGAAGCCCGGGATGCAGAATGTGTTCTGGCAGTCGACCAGCACCAAACAGACCGTCGTCTCGTCCCCGGCAGCCGGTGTCAGTCCGTGCTCTCGCGCCCAGGCCGCCGCCTCCTCGGCCCGTTGTGAATAGGGGACTCGCCAGACCTCACCCACCCGACCTGGATCGAAATGGGTGGGGATAGGGAGCTGTGCACGGCTGCTCAACGGCCGCCTCCTGATCTCGTGGCCAGGTTGGGAACTCGAACTCCGGCCGGCCCGTTATAGGCTGGAAAATGCCGATGCAACCAAATTGGGTGCCTCCTGCATCCAAACTAGTGAGGGCCGGTTGATTGGGGAAACCTGGCACTTAACACCTCCGTAGGGTGGTTAGAGAGATTGAGGGTCTCATCTTCTTAGAGTAGTAGTGGACTTATAGATCGTGAGTGGAGCATGAAAGGTTTTGTTGGCTACCAGAGCGCTTGTACCCGGGATGCTGTATCGGGTTCTATGACAGTCTCTTCTCCAGCCGCATCTGCGGCTCCACAGTAGACCGGTCTTGCGTTTGGGCTTTCTTGGCTTTCACTCATACAAAAAGGGCGCACGCTGTTTGCGCCCTTTTTATTGTGGTGGGAATTCTCGAATGTTGATTCAGGGTTTCCGGGAATAGGGCAGTTTGGAATTCCGACTTTAACCCGCTGGCAGACCGAACCAACGCCGATGGTGTCCGGCGCGCAGTCGAGTCGTACCGTCAAGCAGCCAGCCGAAAAGGGTAGGAAGTTCCTGGCCGCGGTGAGCGGTCGGGCGCGGCGGGGGGCCGTCGCTCCATGTCGCGCGGGACGGGCCGGCGCGCATGACGGGCCGCCGCGCTCCAAATATCCGCTCGCGGCCCCCCGCCGCGCCCTCCCCAACGCGGTCCTGACACCGCCAGAGGATCCAGAGCCTTTACCGGTTACCGGTCACCGATTACCGGTTACCTTCTTCCCGGTCACCGGTTACCGATGCAGTGGACTCGGCAACCAGAAGACCTCAAGTTACAGGAATACCCCGGTGCGGAGCCCCTCCTGATACGAACCCGAAGGGGGAAGCATGTTCTCGAGATTGAGCGCGCTCGTAGCTGTACTTCTGTCGGCGAATCTCGTCTTGGCCCAGGATGCGGCGAAGCGGCCGCTCGAGCACGACGTCTACGATAGCTGGAATAGCATCGCGGATCGGCGACTGTCGGACGACGGCCGCTGGATCCTGTATGCCCTGACGCCCCAGGAAGGCGACGCCCGGCTGCAGGTCAGAAGCCTCGACTCGGAGGTGTCGTACGAGGTCCCACGCGGACGCGCGGCGCGATTCTCCGACGATGCCCGCTTCGTCGTGTTTCTCATCAAGCCGCAGCTGGAAGCTGTACGGGCCGCAAAGAAGGAAGAGGAGGACGAGGACGAGGACGAGCCCGAGGATTCCCTGGGCATCCTCGACTTGACCACCGGCGCGATCACCCGGGTCGAGCGCGTAAAATCGTTCGAGATGCCTGAAGACGCGGGCGGATGGCTCGCTTATCTGCTGGAGAAGCCGGAAGAGAAGCCGGACACGACGGAAGCGGCCGAGGTGAAGGAGGAGCCCCAGCCGGAGTCGGAACCCGAGGCGCAAGAGAAGGACAAGAAACCGGGCACGCCGCTCATCCTGCGCAACTTGGCGAGCGGGGAAGAGCAGCGCTTCGAGAACGTCACGGAGTATACGTTCGCGAAGGACGGCAGCCGCCTGGCCTACGCGGTCTCGAGCAAGGACGGCTCCACCGACGGTGCGTTCGTGGTCAATACAGGCGACGGAAGCGTGGCGACTCTTCTCGCCGGCGAAGCCGTTTACAGGAAGCTCACCTTCGATCATGAGAGCGGCTCACAGGTCGCGTTCATGTCGAACCGCGATGACTACGAGGCCGACCAGCCGGCCTTCGTCTTGTATCACTGGCGTGACGGCTCCGACGATGCGCGGCCGCTGGCGACCGAGGGGACTCCGGGTCTCCCGGCCGGTTGGTGGGTCAGCGAGCACGGCGAGCTGTCGTTCTCCGAAAACGGCCGCCGGCTCTTCTTCGGAACGGCGCCCCGGCCCGAGCCGGAGCCGGAGGAGGAGACCCCGGAGTGGGAGAAGGTCGAGGTCGACATCTGGAATTGGCGCGACCCTCTCCTGCAGACGCAGCAGCTCGTCAACCGCGATGACGAGCTCGAGCGCACCTACCTCGCCGTAGCGCAGATCGACCGGGATCGAGTCCTGCAGCTGGCCACCCGAGGCGTGCCCGATGTGGAAGTCGGCTCGAAGGGCGACGCCGATGTCGCGCTCGGCGTCTCGAACGTCCCCTACCGGCAGTACAGGTCATGGGAGTCGCCCTCCTACATCGATATCTACGTCGTGGACGTTCGAAGCGGTGAGCGGCGTAAAGTCATCGAGGGACTGCAAGCTTGGGGCGCCGGTCTCTCGCCCGAAGCTCGCTACATCACCTGGTGGAACGGTCAGGAGAGGGCCTGGTTCGCCCTCTCGGTAAGAGGTGGCGAGCCGGTCAACCTCACGGAGTCCATCGCCTATCCCGTCTACGATGAGACGAATGACCGCCCGATGATCCCGTCGTCGTATGGGAGCGCGGGGTGGACGGAAGGCGACGAGTACTTCCTGGTCGAGGACAAGCACGACATCTGGGCCACCGACCCGACGGGGAAGCGCCCGGCCCGCAGTGTCACCGAGGGGGTGGGCCGCGAGCGGAATCTCGACTTCGACTACGTGCGGCTGGACCCCGAGGCGGAGGCGATAGCGGAGGATGAAGCGCTGCTGCTCAGAGCCTTTGACTTCACCAGCAAGGCGTACGGCTTCTACCAAGACCGGTTCAGCGGCGACGAGCCGCCGCGGCAGCTGGTGATGGAGGACCGTCGGTTCGGTACGCCGACCAAAGCCGAAGATGCCGACATCCTCATGCTCACGAGAGAGAGCTTCGTCGAGTACCCCAACCTCTGGGTGAGCGACATCGCGCTCGACGACATGCGGCAGGTCAGCGACGCGAACCCACAACAGGCGGAGTATCTGTGGGGCATGGCCGAGCTGGTCGGTTGGCGTTCCATCGAAGGCGAGATGCTCGAGGGCATTGTCTACAAGCCCGACAACTTCGACCCGACGAAGAAGTATCCCATGATGGTGTACTTCTACGAGCGGAACGCGCAGAACCTGAATCGCTACCGGTCACCGGGGCCGGGTGGCTCGAGCATCAGCATCAGCTTCTACGTGAGCCGAGGTTACGTCGTCTTCGTGCCCGACATCCACTACCAGGTCGGATATCCCGGAGAGAGCGCCCTCGATTGCGTAGTGTCCGGAGTGCTGAGCGTGCTGGCTGACGGCTTCGTGGATCCCGAGCGCGTCGGCGTCCAGGGACACAGTTGGGGTGGGTACCAGATCGCCTACCTCATCACTCAAACGAACATCTTCAGGGCGGCCGAGTCCGGCGCGCCCGTCTCGAACATGACGAGCGCCTACGGCGGGATCCGCTGGGGAAGCGGCCTGAGCAGGATGTTCCAGTACGAGCGGACCCAGAGCCGGATCGGCGGGTCCTTGTGGGAGGCGCGAAGGCTCTACGTCGAGAACTCACCGCTGTTCTGGATGGACAAGGTCGAGACCCCTGTCCTCATTCTGCACAACGATGAGGACACCGCGGTCCCCTGGTACCAGGGCATCGAGATGTTCGTGTCGCTGCGACGGCTCGGCAAGCCGTCCTGGCTCATCAACTACAACGGAGAGCCTCACGGCGTCCGTAAGTTCCAGAACCGAGTCGACTGGGCGACCCGCATGCAGCAGTTCTTTGATCACTACCTCAAGGACGCACCGCCGCCCGTCTGGCTGGCCGAGGGAGTCCCGGCGGTTCAGAAGGGAAGGACGCTGGGACTGGAGCTCAAAGTTGAACGAGAAGAGCCGCTGGTGACCAGCACTGGTGGCGGCCGCTGATGCGAGGACTCGCGGTCGCATCTCTCGTGCTCGCCCTCGGCGCCTGCTCGGTCATACCCGGCGGCCTTGAACCGGACCCGCTCGCCGGTTGGGGCGGGACCTGGACCGGAACGTACCAGGCGTCGAGTGGCAACACGGGCGCGCTAGAATTCGAGATCAACACCGATACGACTGGAGCACCGATGGGAGCCGCCAGCTTCAACCCCGCCTCCAGTAACGGGCGCGCCCGCATGGAAACGCCCATCCTGACAGCGGATTCGCTGAATACCTCGTTCAGGTTCCAGGGTATGGTGGCCGAGATCGCAGGCGTGCGAACTGAGGATCAAGCCGAGGGCATCTACCGCTTGCACTCCGAAGACACACAGCAGGTATTCGACTCCGGCACCTGGCGAGTTACAAGAAGAGCGCGAGGCGTCACCGGCAGGTGAAGGGTAAGTAGCAAGCGACCTTCGAGTCGACATGAGCCAGTGTTCGACGACGTTGGAGAGCCTGCTGGCTTCCGCGTAGCGTCGCGCTGGTCAGGCGCTGGGGAGTTCGGGCGGCCTAACTCCGGGCTCGAGCCGCTCGTCCGAGATCGCCGACTCGACGTGCTCCGTGAGCCTGTCGAGCAGCTCACGAAGGACGCGCTGTCGCCGCCGTACCGTCGATCCGTAGATGTTTCGGGCCAGCAAGTAGACGCCGCCGATGACTCCCACCGGCCAGGCGATCGCGAAGAGAACGGACTGAAGAGCGCCGATACCGACGCCGAGACCGATCCCCAATCCTATGCCGCCACCGCCGCCACCGAGCACGCCACCGAACAGTACGCCGGCGAGCTGGCCCAAGCGCTCTTCGATGTGGATGCGCGTTCGACCGTCCTGCGAGCTGACGACCACCCTTAACGTGCGCAACGTGCGCTCGTTGTGGGGGCTGGTCGATTGCCAGGTGAGAGTGCGGCCCAAGAGGCTGGGTTGGCCGTAGTCGTCCGCCGCTTGCTGGATCTCCGGGACGAGCCGCTCGAACTCCGACTCCGGTATCTCGCCGGTTAGGGTGCGCTCGAACTTGATGCTGAGAGGCGCGCCGAGAAGATGTGCGGCGCCTTCGCGGTGCAGGCTCGCCGCTCCCGCATCGAGGTCTTCCGTGGCCCGGCGCAGATGGCGCGGATCGATCCCGGCCTCAGCGGCAATCTCCTCCAGCTCGGCCAGAGTGAGACCGCTGCCCCCCGCCGCTGACTCCGGCTCCAGGCGCTGCAGCTCGGCCGCGCGCTTCAGGATCAGACCGACTTCCTTATCGCCGTAGCGGCGGCGGTGTTCTCCCGATTCAGGCATGGGTCACGAGTCTATCGGCCAGCGAGATCGCCTTCCGAGGAGCAGCGCCTGGAACCCACCGCGGCCACCACAGGGGCGCGGCAGGGGTCGTGAAGCGTAATTTGGAGCGCCCCTGCCCGGCCCTTACCCTCAGCCCGTCCGGCGCGACATGGAGCGGAACGACCCCTGTCGCGCCCCGCCACAACGCGCTTACAACTCCGTAGGCCCGCCCTTCAACGCGTCGTCGAGCGCCCGGCTGACCTTCTGGAAAGCCTTCTTGACCGTGGTTCCGTAGTACGAGGCCGCCTCCTTCGCATCCTCACGATACTTACGCGGTTCCTCGCTGCGCCGTATGTACTCGCCACGCATGATGCGGTCGTAGTGACCCTCGCGAATCCAGCGGCGCAGCTCACCGACCCTGAGAACGTGGAACGGGTGGGTGGAGCCCAGCAGGTTCATCACCTTGAAGACCGCGTCTCCGAGGCTCTCATCCTCCTCGTACTCGTCCGACTGGCGTATGAACTCGTTCAGGTTCAGGCTCTCGCCGTGGTGGTGGCTGCCGCCGGCCAGCTTCATGAACGCGCTCATCACCGCTTCCGGGTTCTGAGTTCCCAGCAACGCCGCTCTGTCGCAGGATAGCTCGCTCTTCCGATTCCACTCCGCCATGGCCAGGATGATCGCCCCGATCGCGATCCCCGCGATGGGAATCTGCCGCTGGGCCAGTATTAGCAGGAGCGTGAATACCGTGCGGTAAAGCACGTGATCGCTGGATATGTGCCCCACCTCATGGGCGAGCACCGTCTCCAGCTCCGACGGGTTCAGAACGTCCACCGCCCCGCTGTTGATCAGCACAAAGGGCTTCTCGACACCCAGGGCGCCCGCGTTCACGAACGGCGTCTGCGATATGTAAAGCTCGGGCTCCCACCCCAGGTCCAGCGTGTCGAGTACCCGCATGTGAAGGTCGTACACCCACGGGTACTGGTCCGCCGTCACCCGCACGGCGTTGGCCTGGAAGAAAAGACGGAGTGCCCGTTCCCCGAACAGGGCTACGATTTTCCGTATCACATCGGCGAAGCCGGGGATGGCCTCGAGGCTCCTGAGCGCCGCCCGGTCGGCCGGGTGCTCCCAGGATCTGGACGATATGTCGGTCAGCCTGACCCTATCGGTCGGCGCCGGTGTACTGGTTGTATTGTTCATATTTGCAATCTCGCGACCCCCGGCCCCCCCGTCAAATGGCGCTTTCCGAGGCCTCCCGCCTGCCCGTTGCCAAGCTTGCCCCGGGATTACATATTACTAGTCCCCAGGCCCTAGCCCGCTAACAATGGCTGTACCAGTGCATTCTGTTCCTGACCGCTATCGGGGACGGTATGCGCCGGGCACTGGCCGTGGGCTGACTTTTGTACGCGCGATAACGTCGAGGGCAATCGACCGGCCCGGCGGGGCCGGCATTTGCTGGAGGGCCTCGAGTCCACCGCCCCGGCGCAATGATGCGGAGCTACGGGCTCCGTCACACGCATTACCAGAAGGAGGAGCGATGGTCAGACGACACGTGCGCTTCGCCGCAGTGTTCGGCGCGTGCGGACTGGCGCTGGGAACGGTGAGCTGCGCCCAGGGCGTCAAGCCGGAGGAACTGGACGCCGAGCTCGCCAAGGTTCGTGAAGAGTTCCGCGCGGGCGACGACCAGCTGTCGAACAGGATCGACGAGCTTAGCCGTCGTGTCAGCAGCCTCGAGACGGAGCTACAGGCTCTGCGGAACGACTTCAACGTCACCATGGAGAGGGCACAGGGGATGCTGAAGTTCAACGTCCCCGTCCACTTCGACTTCAACGTGGCCGATGTCCGTGAGCTGGATAAGCCCGTGCTCGATCGCTTCGGGGAAGTTGTGAAAGAGTTCTACGGTGACGCGCTCGTTACCGTGGAAGGCTTCGCGGATCCGGCTGGCACCGAGGAGTACAACATAGGCCTCGGGCAGCGTCGCGCGAACAACGTGAGGCGGTACCTGACCACCGCTGCCGGACTACCTGGCGATCAGGTCAAGGCAGTCAGCTACGGCGAGTCCGCCGACCGGCAGGTCATTCCGGGCGCCAGAGGCCCCGGTGTTACCGGCATCGAGAACCGCCGCGTCACTCTCGTGATCGACTACGGCGGCATGGTCCGCGGCGCGGGCATGTAGCCTTTTTTCCCTCTCAACGAGGGACGGAGCGCCCCGCGGCCGGTTGGCCGGGGGGCGCTTACCTTTTCATTCAAGTTACGGCAATATCGAATATTGAACATTCAATATTGAAGGAATTTCGAACACCGCACACCGAACACCGCCTTTCGAAGGGGGCACTTCAATCATCAATTATTGAGACCGAATCACTGATATCGAAGATGTTCTGATTCTCAGAGCTCCAGAATTTGTGCCGTTACTGATTTGGTCTTATTGATCAATGATCAAGCCTTGCCGTGTGCCCTTCGAAAGGCGGTGTTCGGTGTGCGGTGTTCGAAATTCCTTCAGTATTCGACATTTGAACTTTAGCTGATGCCAGCAGAAGAGTTTAAGAAATCACTCGGCGCGCCAGCCGACTTCGGCGACTGGCATGCCGAGTACCGCGCCTTCCTGGATACCTGCGCGGTGACCGCGCGCGCCGACCGGCGTGCCGTTCTGGTGTCGGGCGAGCGGAGCGCCGAGATGCTGAACGGTCTGCTGACGAACGACCTGGCCGACCTGGGCGCAACCGGCCGCCATGCCATGCTGCTCACGCCCAAGGGCCGGGTGCTCACGGACCTCCGGGTCCTGCCTCGGGGCGACGGGCTTCATCTCGACGTACCGGGCAGCGGTCTTCAGAATTTGCTGGAAGCATTCCAAAAGTACCTGCCGCCGATCTATGCCACCTACGAAGATGTGTCCGGGTCTTTGACGCTGCTCGGCCTCTACGGCCCGCTATCGGCCGCGGCGGCGGAGGAGGTCATCGGTGAAGGCCCGCCTGACGAGCACCTTGGTGTGGCACAAACGCGCCTGGAGGGTGAGTTGGCACTGGTGATTCGCAACCGCCGGCTGGCAGGCGACGGCGTCGAGTTCGCCGTCCCGGTCGATGCCGCACCCGCCATAGCTGACCGGTTGATCGCGGCGGCTCAGAAGGTGGGGGGGAGGCCGGCAGGCACCCTGGCCCTGGACGTGGTCCGCGTTGAGGCCGGGATACCCCGCTATGGTACCGATATCGATGACTCGAACCTGGCTCAGGAGACGGGCCTGGAGGAGGAGGCGATATCGTACGAGAAGGGATGCTACCTCGGACAGGAGGTCGTCGCCCGCGTCCACTTCCGCGGGCACGTGAATCGCCTTCTCAGGGGGTTGTCGTTCGGTGACTCGGCCCCCGCGCCCGGCGCGTCACTGTTTGACGGTGAGAAGCCGGTGGGCACGGTGACCTCGGCTGTCGCGTCGCCTGAGTACGGGCCCATCGGCCTGGGCTATGTACGACGCGAGGTGGATCCGTCCTCCGCGCTGCGTTGGGCCGCCGGCGACGTCGAGGGCTCGGCAACGGTGGTGCGGTTGCCGTTCCGGCGAGTTTCCGTTTGAACTGGCCGCAGGTTAGATTCTCGCGGCTTGTTTCAAGCGGAGCGCAGCCGACCCGCGTATCGCAAACCCATATCTGAGGCGGGAGTGAAGGAAGAGAATCAGGCGGTCACCTACCTGGAGGCGATCCGCGACGGTCTCTGGGAGGAGATGGAGGCGGACGAGGCGGTCTTCATCATGGGCGAAGACATCGCCGGCTACGGCGGCGCCTTCAAGCTGACGCAGGGCTTTCTGGATCGGTTCGGCGACGACCGGGTCATCGACACACCGATCACGGAGGCGGCGATCGTCGGTGCGGCCGTGGGAGCCAGCCACGTGGGCCTGAAGCCGGTGGCCGAGATGCAGTTCATCGACTTCATCGCGCCGGCGTTCGACATGCTGGTGAACTTCGCCGCTAAGACACGCTACCGGACCGGGATGGGAGCCCAGATAGTAGTCCGCGGCCCCTGCGGCGGCGGCGGTCGCGGCGGCCCCTTTCACTCCCAGAATGTTGAGTCCTATTTCCTCAACGTTGCGGGCTTGAAGATGGTCGCTCCGGCAACGGCCTACGACGCGAAAGGCCTGATCAAGGCCGCGATCCGTGACCCCGATCCGGTCCTCTTCTTCGAGCACAAATACCTCTACCGGCGGATCAAGGAGATCCTTCCGGAAGAGGACTACACCGTGCCGATTGGGAAAGCGCGGCTCGCTCGGGAAGGCGACGGGCTGACGATTGTCACCTTTGGAGCTATGGTCCACACGTCGCTGGAGGCGGCCGACCGGATCGCCGCCGAAGATGGCGTCCAGATCGAGGTGATCGACCTGCGTTCTCTCAACCCGATCGACGATCAGGCGATCGTCGAGTCGGTAAAGAAGACCAACCGGTGTCTCGTCGTCCACGAGGCGCCGCGAACGGGCGGCTTCGCCGGCGAAATCACCGCCCGCGTGAACGAGTTCTGCTTCGAGTGGCTGGACGCGCCGGTGCGCCGCGTGACGGCGCCCGACATACCGGTCCCGTTCAGCCCGCCACTCGAGGACTACTACCTCGTGCAGGTCGAGGATGTGGTAAACGCTGCACGCTGGATGCTCGCGTACTAGCCGAACCGTCGAAGAAGAGGGCACATGCGATGGCTAGAGTAGACGTGATCATGCCTCAGATGGGTGAATCCATCGTCGAAGGCACCATCACCCAGTGGCTCAAGAACGTTGGCGAGGACGTCCAGCGCGACGAGTCGATACTCGAAATCTCCACCGACAAGGTGGATGCGGACATCCCGTCTCCTGCCTCGGGAACGCTGGTCGAGATCCTCGCCCAGGAGGGCACGACCGTCGAGGTCGGCTCGGTCATCGCACGTGTCGAGACCGAAGCTGCTGCCGCCGAGGCCGCCGCGGCGGCCCAGACGGATGAGTCCAAGCCGAGTCCCGCGCCCGCACGGGCCCCGGAGCCCGAGCCTGCCCGCGCCGCCGTTGCCGCCGCGGCCGCCGCGGCCGCCGATGCTCCCGACGGGGACGGGGCGCCTGGAGCCCAAACGCGTGAGGGCCGTTTGCTGACACGCTCCACGCCCGTCGTGCGACGCATAGCGGCCGAGCATGGAATCGATCTTTCGCGCCTCAACGGCAGTGGCGTGAGCGGTCGCGTCACCAAGAAAGACATCCTCGCCTTCATCGAGCAACGCGGGTCGGCGGCCGCCGTACCGGCAGGTGCGCCCGGCACGCTATACGTGCCAATTCACGGCGACACGCTCGAGATCAAGATCCCGGACGTCATCATCAAGGAGACGGACAGGGTCGAAGAGATGAGCGTCATGCGCCAGCGGATCATGGAGCACATGCTCATGAGCCGGCGAGTCAGCGCTCACGTCAGCTCCGTGTTCGAGATCGATTTCGAGCGCGTCGCCGCTCTGAGAAAGAAACTGAAGCCGCGTTTCGAGCAGGACGGTATCAAGCTCACGTATCTGCCGTTCATCGTCAGGGCCGTGCTCGAAGGGCTGAAGGCCTACCCGGTCCTCAATGCCTCCGTCGCCGGTCGCAAGGTCGTGTATCACGGCGTCTACAACATCGGGATGGCCGTCGCGATGGATGAGGGTGTGGGACTTATCGTTCCCGTCATGAAGAACGCCGACGAGTTGAGCCTGGTCGGTATCGCTCGGCGTACCCTCGACCTCGCCGACCGCGCCCGTAAGCGCGAACTCGATCCCGACGACGTTCAGGGCGGTACCTTCACTATCACGAACCCGGGCGTCTTCGGGTCCCTCTTCGGTACGCCGATCATCAACCAGCCGCAGGTCGCGATTCTCGGCGTCGGCGCCATCGAGAAACGACCCGTCGTGATTGACGACATGATCGCCATTCGCCACCGCGCCTACTTCGGGCTGACCTTCGATCACCGGGTCGTCGACGGCGCGATGGCCGACTTTTTCATGGCCAAGATCAAGGACGTGCTCGAAAACTTCCCTGAGGAAGTTTGAAGTTCGAATAGTGATTTGTGAATTCGGAATCATGAGTGGTAACCGGTGACCGGTAACCGGTAACCGGTCACCGGTTACCTTCTTCCCAGTCTATAATGCCGTATCTACGCCTGACAGAGCTGCGAACTGGTGCCGTCCGCGAGTACAACACCGCCGAAGTCCGCCTCGGTCGTGATCCGGATGTCGAGCTCACCGTCTCCGGCGAGGGGAGCGATGTGGTATCCGGCCAGCACGGCCGGTTCGTCTTTCGCGTCCGGCGCTGGTGGATCGAGGACACGGGAAGCCGCAACGGCACCTACGTGGGTGACCAGAGGCTCGTACCGGGGCAGGCCGAGGCCGTAGCGGGCGGTATGGTTGTTCGTTTAGGCAAGACGGGGCCGCGCATCAAGGTGGAGGCCGCCGCCAGTCGAGCGCTCGATCCGACCATGGCCGAACCGCCCGGTGCCACTCCACCGGGAGAAGCCGCTCGAGAGGCCGGCGCCGGCGTCTCCTCGTCCCGATCGGTGGGGGCGATGGCGAAGGTCGTGCTCGAGGACGCGCAGAGCGGTCAACGGTACGAGGCGAAAGCCGCTCACATCCGTATCGGCAGGGGCTCGGACTGTGAGATCCGGCCGGTGGGTCCCGACGGCGAGCTCATCTCGCGGGTGCACGCGGAGATCATTCTCAAGTCAGACGGCACGATCGTCCTTTGTGACGCCCGCAGCGTCAACGGGACGTTCTTGAATGGCGAGTACATCGAGACGGAACGGGAGCTGGGGAAGGGCGACCAGATCACGCTGGGCGAAGAGGGGCCGGTGCTGGTCGTCGACAAGCTCTCGGTGTCTCATGGCGGCCTCACGACTCTCCTCGTACGTCGTGTCACGGAAGAGGTGAGCCAGCGAAACGCCGCCCGCCTGCGCCGGATCGTCTGGTCGTTCGTGGTTCTGCTGGCGGCTTCGCTCAGCACGGTCTTCATGTTGAGCGAGAAGCGTGACCGTGATACGGCGAGGGCGCTGGACGAGCAGCGCCGCGAGCTCGAGGACCAGCGAAGCGAGCTCGAGGGCTATCGCGGGGCGCTCGCCGCGCAGCAGGCGACCACCGATTCCGTCCTGTGGGCGGCGACCACGGAATACCAGCGGCTGCGCGGCGAACTGGGCGCCGCCTTCGAGAGCTCGGCGCCGGCGGCCGTCGTCGATAGCCTGCGGCAGGCTCTCGTCGTCGCCGATCAGAGGACGCAGGCGGTGGAAGCCGCGCTGGCGCGCTCCCAGACCTCCCTGACCCGCCAGCTGGCCGCCGGTGACTCCCTGCGGCGACAGGCATCCGCCGAGGTCGCCCGGTTGCGCGCCGAGCTGGAGCGCGCCACCGAGAGCCGCGTGGCCGCCGGCCTTGCCGATAGTCTTCGCCAGGCCATGCGCGCGGCGGAGCTGCAGGCGGCCGAAATCGGCGCCCAGCTCCGCGCCGTGAGCGGCGTGAACCTGGCGAGTGTTGCCCAGGCCAACCAGGGTGCGGTCGGCCTCGTCACCGTCTTCGATGGGCTCAAGCTCTACGACGGGTCGGGCTTCGCCATCACGCCGTCGGGCTACTTCGTCACCAACCGCCACGTGGTCCAGCCAAACCTCGAGGACGTCGACTCCGTATTTGTCACCATGGCGGACGAGCGTTTCATGTCTCGCGCCGAAGTGGTCGTCGTGGCCGGCGAAGGACAGCCCGATCTGGCGCTACTCAAGATTCGCGAGTACAGTGGCCCCTTCATCCAGAGCGTCGACTGGACCGGCACGCGGGCCAAGCAGGGCGAACCTGCCGCTCTGATTGGCTTCCCGGCAGGCCTCGGCGCCGCGCTCGACCAGACCCGGACCGTCCGCACTTCCATGAGCGCGGGCATCTTCAGCAAGGTGACCGAAGACGTCATCCAGTTCGATGGGTTCACGGTCGAAGGGTCGAGCGGCAGCCCCGTGTTCAATGCGAAGGGCGAGGTCGTTGGCGTGCACCGGGGCAGTCTTCGTGGATCGACCGGCCTGGGGTTTGCCGTCCCCGTGAGCCAGCTGATTCCCCTCCTGCCCCCGGAGGTCTCAACGGAGCTCGGGCGGTAGCGAACCGAGCTGTATCCTCGTGCGCTGCCCTGCGCGACTCACGCGCAGTAGTCAAAGACACCGGTCATCACGTACCGAGGAGGCGAGATGGTTTTAGCACGTGTGATGAGGTTATGCGCTGTAACGCTCCTGGTCGTTGCCGGGAGTGCTGACTCCCTGGCACAGGTTCCGGCGACCATCTCGGACAACGATGAGTTCGAGCTCTCCGTCGCCAACATCATGAGGGGGCCGGAGCTTGTAGGGACTTCACCGTCCCAGCTCCGTTGGTCGCTGGACGGGCGCACGCTCTACTTCTTGTGGAAACCGGTGGAAGCCGAGCGGCAGGGACTCTACCGTGTCAGCCGCGATGGCGGTGTACCCGAGCGCGTGGCCGACGAAGAGGGCCTTGCCATCACGCCGCGCCTCAGGGCCGTTCTCAGCGAGGACCGGCGCTGGGCCGCCTACACGGACGATGGGGATCTCTATCTTCGAGAGGTGCGTTCGGGTCGTGAGAGAACGCTCCTATCCACACAGGACACGTTATCCGACATCCAGATAGCGCCGGCCGGCGAGGCGGTCTTTTTCGTTCAGGACGACAACCTCTTCCGCGTCGATGTCGCGACTGGTGCCGTCGCCCAGCTGACGGATATCAGAGAGGGCGATCCGCCGCGAGACAGAAAACCCCCTGAAGGGCAGCGGGCCTTTTTGCAGGACGAGAACAACGAGCTGCTCCGCGTGTTCATGGAGGATTCGCTCCGCCGCGCCCGTCGCTGGCCGCCGCCACCGGACACTGCCCAGGTCGACACCCCACAGACGTTCTACCTGCCGAACGATCAAGAGATCTACGGCTTCGACGTCAAGCCAGATGGGTCGAGGATGGCGTTCAGCGTCTTCAGCGAGACGGAGGACGCTCGCTTGGCTTGGGTTCCCGACTACGTCTCGGAAGACGGCTACACGCGTCAGGCTCCACGCCGGCGCACCAATGTGGGCGACGCCCAGGGGACTATGAAGATGGGCACCATGGACCTCGTGACGGGGGAGGTCGCCTGGATCGATCACGGGCAGGACTCGGTGGAGGTCCGCCTCCAGTTCAGGGGGTGGTCGGAGAGCGGCGACCGACTCCTCGCTGTGGGTACGTCCTACGATATGCAGGATCGCTGGATTTTCTTGATCGACGGCGCGACCGGCGAGTCGAAGGTGCTCGATCATCTGCATGACGACGCTTGGATCGGCGGGCCCGGGTCCAGTTCGGCAGGCTGGATGCCCGACCGTGACCACATCTACTTCGTCTCCGAGGCCACCGGCTTCGCCCACCTGTACACCATGGCGGTGGGTGGGGGTGAGCCCACGCCCCTGACGACCGGCCCCTGGGAGGTCCTCAGCGCCTGGTTGTCTCCCGATGAAAAAGAGTGGTTCCTGGTCACAAGCGAGTCGAGCCCGCACGAGCGTGGCTTCTATCGGATGAACCTGGACGGAAGCAACCGGCGCCGGGTAACCGAGTTCGGAACCTTGCAGGGCGGCAACGCGGTCGCCGTATCGCCGGACGGTCGACGCCTCGCTCTGCTTCACGCCTGGTCGAGCCACCCGCCGGAACTATTCCTCCAGGACAACAAGGCGGGGGCGAAGCCCGTCAAGATCACCGAGTCGCCGACCTCCCAGTTCTTGATGCGTGACTGGATGGAGCCCGAGATCGTGTACTTCACCGCGGACGACGGGGTCGACGTACCGGCTCGCCTCTATCGCCCGCAGAACCCGAACGGCGCCGGGGTGATCTTCGTTCACGGCGCTGGCTATCTCCAGAACGTCCACAGCTGGTGGAGCAGCTATTACCGCGAGTACATGTTCCACAACCTGCTGGCCGAGCGCGGCTATACCGTCCTCGACATCGATTACCGCGGTTCCGCCGGCTACGGACGCGACTGGCGCACGGCGATCAGCATGCACATGGGCAGCAAGGACCTCTCCGACCAGGTCGATGGCGCTCGCTTCATGGCCGACTCCTTGGGTGTCGATCCCGAGAGGATCGGCCTCTACGGCGGTAGCTACGGTGGCTTCATCACCCTGATGGCCATGTTCACCGAGCCCGAGACTTTCGCCGCCGGAGCCGCTCTGCGCCCCGTCACTGACTGGGCTTACTACAACCACTGGTACACCTCGCGAATCTTGGGTCTCCCCCAGGATGACGCGGAGGCCTACCGTCGTAGCTCACCCATCTACTTTGCCGAGGGCCTACAGGGCGCGCTGCTCATCTGTCACGGCATGATCGACCAGAACGTCCACTTCCAGGACTCGGTTCGATTGGCTGAACGGTTGATGGAACTGGGCAAGGAAAATTGGGACGTTGCTTTCTATCCGAAGGAAGGCCACGGCTTTGTTCATGCGTGGTCGTGGACGGATGAGTACCGACGGATACTGAAACTGTTTGAGGAGAATCTGCATTAGTTAAACATTGAATGCCGAATATCAAAATTGAAACTTCGAAGGAATGTCGAACACCGCACACCGAACACCGCCTTGAGAAGGGCACACGGCAAGGCTCGATCATTGATCATCAAGACCGAATCAGTAACGACACAAATTCGGGAGCTCTGGAAACTTGGAACATCTTCGGCGTCAATGATTCGGTCTCAATGATTGATGATTGAAGTGCCCCCTTCTCAAGGCGGTGTTCGGTGTGCGGTGTTCGACATTCCTTCATCACTAGACCTTCGAAGTTCAAAGTCGAGAGAACGAAATGCCGGCCGACCCCGTAACAGAATTCGAATCCTACCGCGACGAGCTCCTCGGCCTGCTTGCGGATCAGGATCCGCTCGATGTGCTGGCCCGTGTGCCCTCCGAGATCGAAGTGCGCCTGATGGAGGTCGACGAGTCGACGCTGTCCACGCGACCGCGTGAGGGCGCCTGGTCCGTCAAAGAGATCGTCGGCCACCTGGGCGATTCAGAGTGGGTCTATGGCTACCGCATGCGTATGATGCTCAGCCACGATGCGCCCGTGATCGCGGGCTACGATCAGGACGTGATGGTCGCGGGCATGGCTCACAACGATCGCCCCATCTCGATGCTCCTCGAGGAGCTTCGACGCCTGAGAGGATTGAACCTCGATCTCTACTTGCGGACGAGAGGTCCGGCCTGGGAGCGCTTCGGGCTGCACTCGGAGCGGGGGGAAGAAAGCGTCGAGTTGAGTGTAAGGCTGCTGGCGGGCCACGACCTTCGCCATATGGACCAGATCGAGCGGACGCTGGCGGCGGTTCAATGAAGAAACGCGAGCTCGACACGCCGGCGCTGGTGATCGATTCCGGCACTCTGAGACACAATCTCGAGTGGATGCAGAAGGTGGCGAACGGGTTCGGCGTGCGACTGCGGCCGCATACGAAGACGCACAAGTCGCCGCACATCGCGAAGCGACAGGTCGGCGCCGGCGCGGCGGGTATCACTGTGGCCAAGGTCGGCGAAGCGGAAGTGATGGCCGATGCGGGGCTTGATGACATCCTCATCGCCAACCAGGTCATCGGCGCCGAGAAAGTCCGCCGGCTCGTGGAGCTGTCGGGGCGCATTCGCCTCGCCGTCCTGGTGGACAGCCGGGAAGGAGCCGAGACGCTGGAGCGCGCGTTCGGTGAGGCCGGTCGGGAGCTCGACGTGCTCATCGAGATCGACACGGGGAAACGGCGCTGCGGACTCACCGACCTGGATGAGATTGTCGCGCTTGCCGACCTGGTAGCCGACCTGGCCCACCTTAGGCTGCGCGGCGTGGAGACTCATGAAGGGCACGTGCCCGCCGGGGCGGAGAGCCCGGATATGATGCGGGAGCGGGCCGTGGCGGCCGGGCGCAACCTTGTCGACGTGGCGCTGGCGCTGCGGGATCGCGGTCACACCTGTTATGAGGTGAGCGTCGGGTCCACGCCGGCGGCGCCCTACACCGGTTCGGTCGAGGGTGTCACCGAGATGCGACCCGGCACCTATGTCTTCAACGACGTGAATCAGATGGCCATCGGCCAGGCGACGCCGAAGGACTGCGCGCTCAGCGTGCTGGCCACGGTCATCAGCCGGCCGGCGCCCGATCGCGCCGTGCTGGATGCCGGCAGCAAATCTCTCTTCGCGGAACGGTCCCGCCCCGGGTTCGCCCTAGAGGGATACGAGGGGTTCGGTTACATCCGGCAGGCGCCGGGTGCGCGAGTCGCGAACCTCAGCGAAGAGCACGGCGTCGTGGAGCTACCCGAGAACGTCGAATTCCCGGGAGTAGGTGAGGTAGTGGAGGTGATCCCCAACCACGTTTGCCCGGCGGTCAATCTCCACGAAGAGCTCTACGTCGCGGACGGCGATGACGTCGTTGAGGTCTGGCCGATCGCGGCCCGCGGTAAAGTCCGCTAGCTGAGACCTACTTCACACCTCCAACCACTCGCTTCAAAGTCGTGCCCGACGGGATCGCGTCATCGTTCTGCACACCGTTGATGATGGCCACCGTCGTCAGCGAGACCGTCGACGGGTACCGAGCGGCGAACTGCTCTATCGTCATCGCCCGGTTGATCCTGACCAACTCGATCCGCATCGCTTCCACGTTCAGTGCTTTGGGATCCGTCAAACGCTCGAAGCTGCCGAGCGAACGCTGGAACGTCTCGTCATAGGTCGAGAACGTCTCCGCTGGGGTGTAACCCAGGAGCTCATAAACCCGGTTGTCATGCAGAACGAAGACGGCCAGTCCTCTCAGCTGTCCCTGTTCTGTCGTGGCTTGGAAGTAGCTCGCCCGCGCGGGCATGCCGTTAACGCGTCGGCTCGATCTCGATCCCTGCGCCTCGATGGCTTCGTTGGCGAGGAAGGCCTCCAGCGCCGCGTTGGGGTTCGACTCTTCCGCCAGCGTGAGCTGCACCAATGCGTCACCGGCTTCGCTCACTCCCGCCACCGCCCGGTTCGTGTTCTGAGTCTGCCAGCCGGCAGGGAACTGGAATATGAATGCCAGGTCGGGGTGCAAGAATGTCTCGCCCTCGAAGTATCCGTTCCTCGGATTCTCGCCGAAGATCAGTCCGTCGATTTGCTGCATGTAGCGGTCGCGTCCGATTTCGCCGCTTCCCGTTTCACCGGCCTCGGCGAGCGCCTGCCGCATGCGCTCGACCCGCTCGCCGGGGTCGGGGTGCGTCGAGAGCCAGCCCGGTAGCGAGCTGCCGCCCGCCGCGTCGCTGACACGGCCCAGCATGATGAACACGTCGACCGACTCGCTGCGATCGTAGCCGGTGCGGCCCATGTAGCGGAAGCCCAGGTCGTCAGACTGACGCTCATCGTCGCGCCCGAACTTCAGGAACATCAGGCCGAGGCTGGCGGTGAGGACGTCCCTGTACTTGGCCACGTCGGACGACAGGATAGCACCCAGCTCGACCCCGACTCCGGCGGCCTGCGCTCGGCTCATCTGCTCGGCCGAGTGGCGTGCCGTGACATGGCCGATCTCGTGACCGAGCACCGCGGCCATCTCGGCCTCCGACGCGAAGTAGCCGAGGATTCCACGGGTCATGAAGATCTGGCCGCCGGGCAGGGCGAAGGCGTTGACGATCGGGTCGTCGACGACCCTGAAGTTCCAAGGCAAATCCGGCTTCTCGGACTGGGCGGCCAACTTCTGACCGATGTCGTTCACGTAGGTCTGGAGGTCGGGATCGTCGTAGAGCCCGTAGATGGCCTCGACCTGCTGCGCCACCTCCAGCCCCATCTCGATCTCCTGCCTCTCGCTGATCGTGATGAACTGCCGCTCGCCAGTCGCCGGGTTAACCGGACAGCCGACCAGCGCTGCGGCGGTCAGCGCCAGGGTCGGGTAGGCTAATATTCTCTTCATGTCAGGCCTCACAGCGAAGCTGAGTTCTCTGCCAAGTCTCCGAATCGCCTCGTTACTTATAACGTCCAGGTCGTATCTGCGTTTCCTGCTCGCGCCGGGCGCTGTTTCGGGCCACACCTTGAGGCGGCCAGAGAGGCGCTGTAGGTTGCAGAGCGGTGCCGCCTCGAGGCACCATTGCCCCTACCACGGCTGAAACTCCCGAGTGGTCTGTCTTCGTCTATAATACTGGGAGGCGGACACACGCGGGAGGGTATGGCCTCCCCGGTGGGGCGTCTTCGAAGTAGCGAGCGGGCATGGAACAAGGCGAAAAGAAGTACAAGGAAGGCATATCCTACGGGCTGTGGGCGGGTTGGCTGTTAGGCTTCGCCGGACTCCACCGGCTCTACCTGGGCAAGTACGGCACCGGGTTTCTCTGGTTGTTCACCTGGGGGCTGGGCGGTATCGGTCAGCTTTACGACCTGATCACGATGCGGCGCCAGGTAGATGACGCCAATCTGCTGGAGGAAGCCCGGGCGCTGCGCTTGTCGCGCAGCAGGACACCCGACCTGACCCCTCAACAAATCATCCTCGACGCCGCTGTCCATGAGGGCGGCCAGCTGACCGTCACCCAGGTATCCTTGCTCACCGGCTACTCGTTCGAGGAGTCGGAGCTGTTGCTGCGCGAGATGGTAGCCAGCGGATACGTCGATGTGGGGAACGAGCCGGACAGCGGCGTGGTGGTCTACTACTTTCCCGAGTTGAGAAGCAGACGACGCCTCGGTCCTGAAGATTTCTGAGCAGACTCGACATTCGACAGCAGACATCCGACCTGTCCGCTGTCGAATCAGTAATCCCTACTCGCGCTTCCCCAACACCGCAGTAATCTCGAGAGTCTCTCCCTCCCGCCGGACCTTTATCAGCACCGTATCCCCGGGCGCATGCTCCCGAAGCGCATAGGTATAGTCGTAGATATTCAGGACTTCTTTCCCGCCGAACTCGATGACCACGTCTCCTGCCTGCAGCCCGGCCGTCTCGGCGGGGCCGCCCGCCCGCACGCCCGATAGTCGCAGGCCGCCGCCCTCGACTTCGCCGAAGTCGGGGATCGTGCCGAGATACGGACCGTAGCCGCCTCCGCCGCTCGAAACGGGGCGCTCCTGCTTCTCGAGCGTTAGATCGCCCGGCCAGTTGCCGAGTTCGCTGATCAGGACTATGGCGAACTCGCTGACCTGTGCGAGACCCTCGGCGTTGATCAGATCCCAGTCGTCCTCCGGCCGGTGATACTCCGAGTGAGTGCCGGTGAACAGATGAAGGACGGGGATATCTCGCGCGTAGAACGAAGTCTGGTCGCTCGGTCCGTAGCCGTCGCCCACGTGGCTCAGCGTCAAAGCGTCATCCCGTGCGTCGAGAGAGTCGAGCAAGGCCGAAAACTCCTCGGCGGTCTCCGTCCCGAAGATCTGCACGGAGCCGTCGCGCAGACGGCCGACCATGTCGAAGTTCACCATCGCTGTGGCCCGCTCGATTGGGAACGGCGGGTGGCTGGCGAAGTAATCGGAACCGAGGAGACCCATCTCCTCACCGGCGAAGGCCACAAAAACGAGCGAGCGTCCCGGACGCGCGTCCGGGTTCCGCGCGAAGTACTCGGCCACACCCAGCAAGGCGGCGGTGCCGGAAGCGTTGTCGTCGGCTCCGTTGTGCGGCGTCTCCTCGTCGGGTGCGAGCGAGCCGGGACCGCCCATACCCAGATGGTCGTAATGGGCGCCGACCACGATCACGTCCTCGACCTTTGTCGGATCGCTTCCCTGCAGCTTGCCCACGATGTTGTACGCCGTCGCCTGCACCGGCTCGACCTTAGCATCGAGCGTTATGTGCAGCTCGTCGTCCTCGAGCAGCGCGACGATCTCGTCGCTCGCGACGATCTGGATCGCCGGGATACCCACGGCGTGAGGCGGGTCGCCCGCCCGCGGGATGCTGAGCCGCGATACCGTGATCAGGACCGCCTCCGCTCCCTGTTCCCGGGCCGTCGTCGCCTTGCGTCTCGGCGAAGGATCGACGCCCGACCCGTGCGGGTCGAAGTCGTCAGGCGTGCCGCCTGTTAGTACGACGATCGGCAGGTCATCGCCGCCGGCCTCGTAGTCGTCACCGCTCAATCCGTAGCTGGCTCTGAACGCCGCGCCCTGCGCGGAGCCGGCGCTCGAGAAGCTGAACGGGTACCATTCCTCGTGGAGCTTCAGCTCCCGCTCGCCCTGTGACGTTTTGAGGACGAGCCGGCTCCCGGCGGACACCGTTATGGTTGTCGTGATTCCAAACGGTTGCCGGTAGCCCTCTTCGCCCAACGGCTCCAGCCCGGAACCCTCGAACTGCCGAGCGATGTACGCGGCCGCGCTGTCAGCGCCCGGCTCGCCAGATTCCCGGCCGGCAAGCTCGTCGCTCGCCAGGTACTTGACGTGGGCCAGCAGCATGTCGGGATCGACGGTCTGGGCGGACGCCACTGTGGACGCTGTAAAGACGCACGTCGCCGCTAGAAGCAGAATGTGTGCTGCCGAGCGGCGGAAAGGTCTTTCCTGGTTGCGCAAAGCACGCGCTACTGCTTCGATTGTGTATGTCATGATGGCACGAATCTAAGAGGTGGACGCTGGAATTCAACCGAGACGAATCAGAGGCCCGGGAGTACCTGGCGGATGGCGCAGAAGGGAAGCTCCTCGTCGCGGAAGTCGGCGCAGGGCCCCCGGCGGTTGTGCTGCATGGTGGTCCTGGCGCTCACCACGACTACCTGCTCCCGCATTTCGTCAGGCTCGCAGACGACTTCCATCTCTACTTCTACGACCAGCGTGGCGGCGGCCGCTCCCAGGTGCGGAGCCCGCTTGAGATAGATTGGCGCGATCACGTGGCCGACCTCGAGGCGTTACAGAGGGGTTGGCGGATCGAGCGCCTGTCACTCGTCGGCTACTCTTGGGGCGGCCTTCTGGCCCTGCTGTATGCAACGCAGCACCCGTCCCGGGTTCGGGCCCTCGTCCTGGTCGCGCCCGCCGCTGGATGGGGCGACTACCACCGGCGGTTCAAGCAGGAGTTCGCCAGGCGGTCGGCTTCGGAAGTCGTGGCCCGGATGCGGGCGGAGCTCGAGACGTCCGGCCTCCGGGAGAGTGACCCGGAAGCGTTCCGCCAGCGCCGCTTCGCCCTCAACGTTGCCGGCTATTTCCGCCATCCCCACGACGCGGCCGGCTCGACGCCCTTCGTCGTCCAGGCGCAGGCGCAGGCGGCGACCTGGGCCAGCCTGAAAGGATACGGGCCGGAGCTGCGACGCGACGTGGAAGCGCTACACGTGCCTGTGATCGTCCTGCACGGGCGCCACGACCCCATCCCGCTGGGTTGGGCCGAAGAGCTGGCCGCCGCCTTGCCCGACGCCCGGCTGGTGGTACTCGAGAACAGCGGGCACGTCCCGTACGTTGAGGAAGGCGAACGCACCTTCGAAGTGATTCGCCGCTTTCTCAAGGAGCACGCCGATTCATGAGCCGTCGCTATCGTATGGAAGCACAGGAACTGGACGCCGCCGAGGCCATGGGTCCGGAACGAGTCCCGCCCACCCCGCGCTCCGCCGCCGGCGTGATCCTCGCCCGCGATGCGCCGGGCGGCCCGGAGGTACTGCTGGTTCGCCGCCGCGCCGATGTCGGCTTCGCCGCCGGCGCCTACGTCTTCCCGGGCGGCACGCTCGACGAGGAGGACAGCGACCCGGGTTGGGTCGAGTTGCTCGTTGAACCGCCGGATGCCGCGGTGGCCGGCGCCGCCGATCCCAGCGGCCTTTCCGAGCTGGCATTCGTCGTCGCGGCGCTGCGTGAAACATTCGAGGAGACCGGCGTGTTGCTCGTTTCAGGGGAGCTGCCCGAGGCCGCAACGCTGGCGCGCCAACGCGACGCGCTGGTCGCTGGGCGCAAGCGCTTTCTCGACATCGTTACCGAGCTTGGGGTTCACCTCGCCGCCGACCGCTTGGTGCTCTGCGCCCGCTGGATCACGCCCGAGGCGCTCTCCCGACGTTACGATGCTCGCTTCTTCCTGGCGGAGGCGCCGCCCGAAGCGCATGTCACCGCCGAACCGGGGGAGTTGGTCGAGCACGTCTGGATTGCTCCCGGCGATGCCTTGGAGCAATACTTTGACCATGACTTCCGCATGCTCTTCCCCACCGCCCGGACGCTCAGCTGGCTGGAAGAGGGTAGCAGCGTGAACGATTTGCGAGAGCGGTTTCTCGCTACCGAGATCACTCCGATCTTGCCGCGGTTGCGCCGCGAGGATGGCGGCATCGTCCCCGTTATGCCCGGCGAGCCGCGCTACGACGAACGAGACGGTGATGGCTGACACGAATCATGAATGCTGGGTGAAGACCGTGGTCGCGGCCAACCCGGGACCCCTCACCCTGGACGGAACGCGCACCTACGTGCTGGGCCCCGAGCCCTGCGTCGTCATCGATCCAGGGCCCGCTCTCGCCGATCATCTCGATGCCGTCGAAGTGGCCCTCGGCGATCTGCAGGTCGCCGCCATCTGCATCACCCACTATCACCACGACCACGCCTCCGGAGCCGCGGAGCTCTCCCTGCGACTCGCCGCTCCCGTTGCGGCTCGCCCGGTATCGGCGCAACTGGCTGGCCTCGAGCCCCCCGACATCCCGTTGCTGGATGGTTCGGCCATCGAGGTGGGCGGAGGTAGGCTGGACGTTTTGGCTGCGCCGGGGCACTGCTCCGATCACGTCTGTTTCTACTGGCCTGAGGCACGGGCGCTGTTCGCCGGCGATGTCTTCCTCGGTGAAGGCACGTCGCTGATCGCGCCACCGGAAGGCGACATGGCCGCCTACATGACGACGCTGGCGCGCCTGGCGGAGCTGGATCTACAGACGATCTATCCGGGCCATGGTCCCCAGGTGGACGACCCCGCAGCGAAGCTCGCCGAGTACATCGAACACCGCCGCGAGCGTGAGGCGCAGGTCCTTGACGCCCTCGCCGCCGGCGCCGGCACCCCGCCAGAGATCAGGGCGCGGGTCTACGCGGATCTGGATCCGCGGCTGCACGGCGCCGCCGAAGGCTCGGTGGCCGCGCACCTGGAGAAACTGGTCGAAGAAGGAAAAGCGCGGCTCGCGGATGGGCGGTACCTGTTCGCTGGTTGACGACACCCACCGAATCTGTGATCGACGGGGAAAGCTGGACGATCCCAGCTTGACAGGAGCGCCCCCGAGCCTTATAGTTGCAAGTAACAACAGATGCCAACGCGCCGGCCTCGAGGCGCGATCTCAATGGCCAGATGGTTGCAGATACCAACTATTGTGAAGGATAGAAACCCTTGGAAACACTGAGATTTGCCGTCACGTTGCTGGCCGAATTGGTGCCGCTGTTCGTGCTGACCAGTACGGTCGTGTATGTGTTTCTGGACGTTCTGACGCCGGAGCGAATACAGCGATTCCTGAGTCGGGGCTCGAATCTGCTGCAGGTGCCGCTGGCGGCGGCTCTGGGGGCGCTGACGCCGTTTTGCTCGTGCGCGAGCGTGCCGTTGGTGAACGGGATGTGGCAGGCTGGAGTGCCGACGGCGCCCCTGGTGGCGTTCCTGATCGCGTCACCGTTGGTGAGCCCGGTGGCGGTGGTGTTGCTCTGGGGGCTGATCGGACCCGAGTATGCCGCGCTTTACACGGGAGCGGCGCTCGTGATGGCGGCGACGGGTGGACTTGCGGTTGCCGGGTGGCATCGCGGCCATGAGTTGGCGGCGGTCGCGGCGGCGATTGGATCGAGCGTGGGTGGGTGCGGAGGTGGGTGCGATCAGGCGGTCGGCAGCGCGGCGGCGGACGGCGCGCTGAGGATGAGTAGAGTCGCGGGCTGGACGGGCTCGGCCGCGGTGGCGCTTCCGGGCTTATCGGCGCTTCACCTGACGACGGGTCGCGTCGCGGATCGAGTCTATCGCGCGGCTCGCCGCAGCTTGAGCGATCTCAGGAACCTGGCGCTGCCGATCGTCATCGCCGTAGCGATTGGCGCCGCGATCTACGGGTACGCGCCCTCGGAGCTCATCCAGAAAGTGGCCGGTCCCGATACCGTCTGGGGAGTGCCCGGCGCCGCGGCGCTGAGCATTCCGGTATACGCCAGCTTCATGATCCTGCTTCCGCTCGCCTCGACGTTGCTGGCCAAGGGCGTCGGAATCGGCGCGGTGACGGCATTTCTGATGGGAGCGAGCGGCTTCAGCCTTCCGGAGGGAATCATGCTGTCGCGCATCCTGCCGGGCTCGCTGCTCTGGCGCGTGATCGCTGTTTTCACCGGTAGCGTGGTTGGCATCGGATATCTGTTCCAGGCCTTGGCGGGCTAGGCCTTATCAAGAGGAGAATCTCGACATGTCCATAGAAATTGAGTTTGCCGTTCCCTCCGATCTCCCGGCCGTCCTGACTCTGCTGAGAGAGAGCGGTCTACCGAAGGCGGGATTGGCCGAGCATCCGGGCACTCTGCTGCTCGTTGCCAGGGGAAACGATCGCGTAGTGGGCACAGCGGCATTGGAGCTCTACGGCAAGAACGCGCTGCTACGATCGGTGGCGGTGGAGAAGGACGTAAGAGGTGAAGGGCTGGGCGATCGCCTCACGCGAGCGGCGCTCGATACCGCTCGCCGCCTCGGGGTGACGAGCGTCTATCTGCTCACCGAGACGGCTGAGGGCTTCTTCGAGCACCACGGCTTCGCGCGCGCCGACCGGAACGAGGTGCCGGACGATGTCGCTCGCTCGGTCCAGTTCACCTACGACGGCTGCGGTGGCGCGACGAGTATGGTCAAGTGCATGGACAACGCCGGCAAGCGGCGTCCCGATCGAGCGAGCTCGGGTCCGCCGGCGGTCTCGCTCCGCGATCTGGCTCCGGCGAGCGATTATTGGGCGCCGAGGGCTGTTGAAGAGCAGTGTGAGGCCACCTGTGGGTGCGCCGAGTGAGACCGGATGGGGCGGCGGCGAATCTGGCCGCACGGTAAATAGCGAACCTCGAGGCGCTCGAGAGGGTTATCTAATCGGAAACCCACGAACGAAAGCCGCCGGACGAAAGGAGGAGGCCGTCATTGAACGCTTTGCGAAGCTGGTGCCTCTTTGCAGCGGGACTGGCCTTCCCGCATCCGCTGATTGGCCAGGCGCTAGACCTCGAGACCGTTCGGGTCGCCGAGGGTGTCTACGCGTTCATCCCGAGCGATCGTGGCGTGGGGAACTCCGTTGCAATCATAACAGAGGACGCTGTGGTGGTCGTCGATGCCGCCTTGCCATCCACAGCCCGCGCGATCATCGAGAAGATTCGCAGCTTCACCGACAAGCCGGTTCGCTACGTCGTCAACACGCACTGGCACGACGATCACATCTGGGGTAACCAGGCATACGGCGCAGCCTTCGACGGCGTCGAGTTCATCGCGCACGAGAACACCCAGCAGGACATAGTGGCGCTCGCCGTGCCGGGCCTGGCCCGGAACATAGAGGGCCTGACCGCGCGGATCGCCGAGCGGGACTCCCTCTTGAAGATGGGCGTGGACGCCGACGGCGAACCCCTGACCGCTGAACGCAGAGCCGCTATCGAGGAGCGCCAGCAGCTCTTCAGGGAGGTTCTTCGCGATTTCGAGTCGATAGAGCCAACGCTGCCAACCCTGACGTTCCAAGACAGCCACGTCCTATTCCCGGACGGCGACCCGATCCACATCCTCTATTTCGGCCAAGGTAACACGCGTGGCGATGCGGTTGTTTACGTTCCGTCCAAAAAGGTCGTCATTACGGGTGATCTGCTTACCTATCCGATACCTGTTGCGGCGGGATCCTTCGTGGTCGACTGGATCTTGACGATGGAGCGGCTGGCATCGCTCGAAGCGGACGTCATCGTTCCCGGGCACGGACCGGTGACCCGGGACTGGGCATACTTCGAACTAGTCACTCGTTTGCTCACGTCCGTCGTCAATCAGGTTAGAACCGCGATCGCCCAAGGTTTGAGCTTGGAGCAGACGCTTGATACGGTCGACGTCGAGGACTTTAAGGCGCAATTCGTGGGAGACGATGCGGCGCTCGATCGGGCCTTCGACGCGTTCTTCCTGAACCCGGCCATTGAGAGCGCCTACAAGAGCGAGGCCGAAGAACCGGGCAACTAGCTCGGGACATCTCGAGGCTCTTCCCCGTATGAGACCTCTTCCAGCTCCTTGCCCGCCTGGAACCGGATGCGCTTGCCCGACCCGTTGCCGAAGGGAAAGTCGATCCAGCCATCGGGGAGCAGAATCAGGTTGTCCCCAAGAATGATCGTCGCGCCGTCAAACCCGTCGTAGTCGAGAGGACCCGTCAGGGGAGAGACTGCCACATAGCTCGGCGTCGACTTGGCCGGGTCGTACTCGACCCTGCGCAGCACGAAGTCACCCCGCGCCCAAATCTCGCCGTTGTCCTCGTGGTAGGTCGTGCAGGAATAGCGCTCGCGGGACGCAGGGCTCCGATCGCACTCGATCCACGCGCCTCCGTCTGGACCACCCGCCCACACAGCGTCCTGCGGCACGCCGGGAGCCCTGGGCGGAGCCTCGGGCGGCGACACATCGCACGTAACGGCCAGCAGGAGAACCGCGGACGCCACGAGAGAAGAGCAATGTCGAACACCGAACACCGAACACCGCCTTTCGAAGGGGGCACTTCAACCTATAACCACCAAATGACAAATCGCCAAACTTGAGACCTATTCCGAATGCAGCGGTCGGACTGCGCGCCCGCTCGACAAGGCGACTGAGTGTAGCTAGACTCAGCGGCTGTAATTGAGCACAGATCGGGCGGTGGTCTGGCCTGCCGACCGTATCAGCGGGGGTAAGAGCGTCAAACAAAGGTGTGCGTGTCACGGCTCACGATAATCTTTCTCACGATCTTCATAGATCTCATCGGGTTCGGGATCGTCCTGCCCTTGTTGCCGTTCTACGCCCAGGATCTGGGCGCCAGTCCGGCGATCATCGGGCTGATCGTCGGGATTCACCCGGCGATGCAGTTCGTGTTCGGACCGATTTGGGGCAGGCTTTCGGACAAGATCGGCCGTCGTCCGATCCTGCTGCTGGGCCTGTTGGGTTCCGCCGCCTCCTACCTGATCTTCGGGCTCGCCACCAGCGTCCTGTGGCTGTTCGCCTCGCGGGCGATGGCGGGTATCGCGGGCGCCAATATATCCGTGGCGCAGGCCTACATAGCAGACACCACCGACATGGAGAACCGGACCCGGGGGATGGGCCTGGTGGGTGCGGCGTTCGGCCTCGGGTTCATCGCCGGCCCGGCGATTGGCGGCAGCCTCGTACGGTTCGGCTACGCCGCGCCCGGTTTCTTCGCCGCGGCGCTCTCGTTCGCCAACGCGGTGGCCGCCGTCTTCTATCTGCCGGAATCGCTGAAGCCCGAGATCCGCGCCCGCGCCGTGGCCAAAACCGCCGCCGGCCTGCTCGGGCGGTTGAAGTTGGCCGTCAGCTTGGGCCGGCAGCCGGCGATCCGAACGTTGATGTGGATATACGTATTGGCCACGTTCGTGTTCGCCGTCTTCACGACGGTCTTCCCGTTGTGGCTCGACGCGGAGTTGAGCTACGACGCACGCCACGCCGGCTACCTCATGGCCTATCTGGGACTGCTGATGGCAATCGTACAGGGCCGCCTCATCGGCCCGATGGCTCGCCAGTTCGGCGAGCGACGCCTGCTTGTCATCGGCACGACCATCCTCGTTGCCGCGTACGCGCTGCTGCCCGCTTCCGATAGGCTCTGGATCCTCTGCGTCTCGCTCGTACCACTGGCCCTCGGGACCGGGCTCAACTGGCCGACGCTGACCAGCCTGTCGTCCCAGTACACGGGCATCGAGACTCAGGGCGCCGTGCTCGGCGTCATGCAGTCGCTCTCCGCCCTCGGCCGCATGTTGGGCGCCGCTTGGGGTGGCTGGGTTTTTGGAGCTTTCCTACCGGCGACGCCGTTCGCCCTCAACGCCATGCTCATGAGCCTTGCGGCGGCCTTTGCCATTGTGTTTATGATTAAGGCGCCCGTGCCCAAGGCACCGAGCCCGGAACCGGTGGTGAGCAGGTCCATGTGACAGCGGGCCGGCTCGTGCCGCTCAGAACCGTGAACCAGGAGAACCGCAGGAACGGATAAGATGCCCCAACCGCTACCCAAGACGCTTGCCGAGCTCAAGTCCTCGGGCTACTGCCCCCGCTCCGTGAAGGAAGAGATGCGGGTCAACCTGATCCGGAAGCTCGAGACCGGCGAGTCACTGTTCCCCGGCATCGTCGGCTTCGAGGATTCGGTCATACCTCAGCTGGTCAACGCCGTGCTCGCCCGGCACAACTTCATCCTTCTGGGCCTGCGCGGTCAGGCGAAGAGCAGGATCCTGCGCCAGCTGGTCGAGCTGTTGGACGAGCGGATGCCGATCATCGCCGGATCGGAGGTCAACGACGACCCCTTCCATCCGATCAGCAAGGAAGGACGGCTCAGATTCGAGGAGCTGGGTGAGGAGACGCCAATCGACTGGGTGCCCCGTGAGCAGCGCTATGTGGAGAAGCTGGCCACGCCCGACGTGACCATCGCCGACATCATCGGCGACGTCGATCCCATCAGGGCGGCCCGCGGCGGCCACGTGCTCTCCGACGAATTGACGATCCACTACGGGCTGCTGCCGCGTGCCAACCGGGGCATCTTCGCCGTCAACGAGCTGCCGGACCTGGCCGGCAAGATCCAGGTCGGCCTCTTCAACATCATGCAGGAGGGCGACGTCCAGATTAAGGGCTACCCGATCAGGCTGGCCCTCGATGTGCAACTCGTCTTCACCGCGAATCCAGAGGACTACACCGCCCGCGGCAAGATCATCACGCCGCTCAAGGACCGCATCGGCAGCGAGATCATGACCCACTACCCGCTCGATCTCGAGTACGGCGTACAAATCACCGAGCAGGAGGCGTGGGTCGACCGTGGCGGACGACCCGTCCAGATTCCCCGCATGATCAAAGAAGTCGTCGAGCGCATCGCCTTCGAAGCCCGTGAGGACCAGCGCGTCGATCGACGCTCCGGCGTCTCCCAGCGCCTGCCCATCACCGTCCTCGAGAGCGTCATCTCCAACGCCGAGCGCCGCGCCATCTCCAACCAGCAGGCCATCGTCGTCCCCTGGGTCGCCGACATCTTCGCCGCTCTGCCCGCTATCACCGGCAAGCTCGAGCTCGAATACGAGGGAGAGCTCGAGGGCGGCGCCAATATCGCCCGCGATTTGATCTCTCACGCCGCCGGCGCGACCTTTGACGAGTACTTCGTTGAAGAAGACGCCGCCCCCGTCGTCGAGTACTTCGACACCGGTGGCGCCCTCCAGGTCGCCGAGCTCTCCAGCGCCGACGCCCTCGTCGCAAAGAGAAAGATCAGCCGCAACGACGCAGGTGGTTATTCCCGTAGGCCGGAGCGGCGCCGCCGACCCTCTCAGGAACAGGGCTTGGGAGACCCAGAATGGCCGCACGAGACATAACCATCCACCACCACCACCTCTCGGCCGGGCGCCACCTCTACCCGGGCCTCATCCTCGCCAGGTTCGTTGACACCTTCGAGGACTACGTCGGCGGATACCAGGACATGTCACCTCTCTCCGGCCTGCCCCCCGAGTTCTTCGTCCTCTTCCACCTCGCCCTGCTCCTGCTGCTGTTGGCCGCTACTCCCTCCGTCGCCGCCGGCCGCCGTTGGGCCCTCAAGCTCGCAAAGTTCTGGGCCATCCTCGAGATCCTCAACGGCACCAGCCACATCATGATCTCCGTCATCCAATGGGGCTATTACCCCGGCTCCTGGACCGCGCCACTCCTGGTCATCTTCGGGGCCGCCCTGGGCCGCAGCCTGCGCAACTCGACGCCGCAACTCATTACATGACAACAGGATGACACACTGTCCTTAGTTTTTGGAAGGTCGGACGTAGAAGATCGAAATCTCAAGGAATGTCGAACACCGCACACCGAACACCGCCTCTCGAAGGGCTCACTACAAGGCTTGATCACTAATCACCAAGACCCAATCGCTGATGATGGGGGAGCGCGAGGAGCCGCGGCTTCTTCGGCCTCAGCGATTCGGCCTCAATGATTGATGATTGAAGTGCCCCCTTCGAAAGGCGGTGTTCGACATTCCTTCCCACTTCCTGCCCTTAGAGTTCCACGGCGTCTCCGGTGAGCCGCGCGATCC
>JBDHAL010000005.1:0-10704 GCA_039588075.1 Gemmatimonadota bacterium
CAGCCGGGTCCCCGGACTCCCATCGAATCGCTTGATGAACTGCAGCATGTGGAGCTCGCCCGCCGCACGGAACTTCTCTTCCCCTTCAACCAGCGTCGACCCTAGCAACTCGACCAGCCCCTCCTTCATCGTGACCCCTTTCACCCGTGACGCATAGAGGTCCAGCAACTCGGGCCACGACGCACGGCGGAAGTCGGTGTCGACCCTTGTAAGCTCTCCCGTCATCATCAGCGCGACCTCGAGGACGTGCTGGACCTGCTCCGCCAAGCTTCGCACTTCGGGCGTCGGCCGGAAATCGAACCGATCGGCAGGAATGTTCTCCACCTCTTCGATCAGCCCCTCTCTCGCATCGCGCCACGCCTCCAGAGCCTCCTCCAACAAAGACTCCAACCCCGCCATCTCGCTACCCTCGCTCTCCATTCAGCTCCAATCCCCCCCATCCTCATCCTCATCGAATACGATAACGATCCAAAGCACAGGGATCCCGTTCACCGACTGCGAAATCCATAAACGATGAACAACCAATCGAGATTCTCCGGCCTGCCACGCGCCCCGACCCAAACCAAGAACAACGTGACGGACTCCCGCCGCCCCATGCGCTCGAAATCCGCGACCAACGCGCTCTGAACCGGCATCCAAACAAGGAGCGAGTCTTCACGGAACAGCAGTTCTCGCTGGTAGCTCTCGAGATTCTCCAGGCCCACCTCGTACGAGATCAGCCAACGGCGAATCAGGTCCCTGCGCTCCGGAGAGATCGCGCGTGCAGAGTCCATATACTGGATCGACGAAAGAGAAGGGAAACTGATCCCGCCCAAAGCGAAGCTGCGCTCGGGGTATGCCGTGACGGCCTGCAGCACCAAATCCCGCTGCTCGGCGATGACCGACGCGATGCTACGAGGCCGATCATAATCGGCCTGACAGGGAGCGAGGCTTGGCAAGGCGAGCGCGATACCCAACAGCGCGGAGATACTGACGAGGCTCTTCGGCCCGTCGAATCCGTCAGGCCGCCGCCGGTACGACACAGATGAGCACTGCGAAGAAGTGGAAAGCGCTGCCCATTAAGACGAACCCGTGCCACACGGCATGATGATACGGCAACCGCCGCCACGCGTAGAACACGATCCCAGCGGTGTAGGCCACTCCCCCCGCCAGGAGGAGCAAGAATCCGCCCGCGGTAACGGTATCTAACAAGGGCTTTATCGCTACCATGACGGTCCAGCCCATGCCCACGTACAGCAGCACGGACGCAGCCGCGCCCCTGCGCAAGACGCCCATCTGAAGTGCGATACCAAGCGCCGCGAGACCCCAGATCACGCCGAACAGCGACCAACCCCAGGGCCCACGGATATTGACGAGGGTGAATGGCGTATAAGTCCCGGCGATCAGGAGGAAGATGGCCGAGTGATCGATCGCTCTAAGAATCTTCTTGGCTCGGGGATGCCGAATGCCGTGATACAGCGTACTGGCCGTGTAGAGCAGAACGAGACTGGCACCGAAAACACTGCAACCGACGATATGCCAGGCGTTGCCCCGCAGGGCGGCGAGTGTAGTGAGGACTGCCAGACCACCGATGGCGAGCAGTGCGCCAACGCCATGGCTTACGCTGTTGGCGATCTCCTCACCAAGGCTATATCGGAGCGTCTCGACTCGTGCCGTCATGCGCGCAATCTAACTGCAGAGCCACCTGATATGAACCGTCTACAGTTCTTGTAGTACTGATGAAAAAGGTAAGAACATCGATCCTGCGCTTTGAATCATCGCCCTAGAAAGCGATACGAGCCGATGTCGTGCAACTGGACGGCTACCGGCGGCTCCTCGCATCGATCCTTCCTGGAATGCCTTGAAGGCAGCAGTGTTCGACAACGGATTCTGGCCGTCATCTGTTTCTATCGAAGCGATGTGCACAAAGCTCACTCCGTCATCCAGCTTGAAGGACGCGTACCGCAACCCTTCGGGGCCACTCGCGTGCAGCTCCTCAAAGACCTTCTCAATGTAGCGCTGGTTGTCACCCGCCCTGTCTGCTTTCACTTTGTAGCGTACCATCACTCGCTTCATTACTGTCCTCCCCGACTCAGTGCTCGTCATGTCGACTTTCCGCCCTGCAACACAGACAAACGATGCGCAACGCCAGCGCGTTCCCGATGGTGCTTCGCGCCTGACTCCGCTTCACCACAGGGCTGCGCAAGACACCTCTTCCATGTACTCAACGCGGGTACCGGCGAATCTCGCCCGCCTTTACCGACGGGTCTTCAAGCATTTCCAGAGCAGCCAGCACGATACCTCTCTGGCCTTCCTGGTCACCCGGCTCGCCGAGCAAGGCCCCGAAGGGTCGATCGACCAGCAAGGTTCGGGGCGGCAGGATCCGCTCGGCGACCTTGCGCAGGTTCATGACGCTGACCGTCGAAATGCCCTGCTCCTCGGCCTGCCTAGCTACCAGACCCACGGTCCGGTTGCAGGTGGGTCAGGCGGGTACCAGCAGAGTCGCATCCACCTGCTGCTGCTTGAGACGGCCGGCCACCTGGGCGGCATAGGTGCTCTCCAGTTGACGAGTGACGGGCACGTAGCCCATGAAAGAGTAGTGGGTAGTAGCCAGCTCGCCGATCACGCCTTCGTCGACCAGCTGATGCCCCAGCGAGAGCGGGAACAGGACGTTGATATCCCGCTTCACGGGCTCGTGGTCGTAATGGGGATGAAAGACCTGCAGAGATTCGGGCTCGATGTCCGTGGGTATCTCACGGAACGTGGGATCACCGAGCTTGTCGGTTCTGAACGGTTTGCCGCCGGGCGGCACGAAGCCACCCGTCGTGACCAAAGCCAACCGGGCCTCGGCGAGCGGTTTGCCTAGCGGGGAAAGTCCTGGCGCACCACGTTGCGGGCCGATCCCGAAGGCGAGCCACGACTTCCCGCTCAGGTTGAGGTTGCGCTCGTGGTCCGGAATGCTCATGTCGCCTTTCGTGCCTGTTTGACAGCGCGAGAATGCGTGTAGGACGTTTCACCGTCGGTCGCAAATTCCAGCCACGGGCAGGGCTCCACGCGCGCCCGCTTGCGGAGGGCATAGAAGGAGTATGCCGAGAGCGCCGGGAGTTGCCTGGCCAGGCGCTCGGCACCCAGCCTGGCGGGCCAAGGATACAGCGAGGAGCCGAGCTCCAGTTCCAATTCGAAGCCTTGGTGCCGCAGGAGAAAATCGCGCAGGCTTCGGTGCGCGAAGCCACGCACGTGAGGGCCCTCGATGCCAACGGTCACCGGCTGTCTCCCGCCCAACAAGACGACGCGGTTGATTAGCGATGTGAGGTTTGGAACGCCGATGGCCAGGACGCCTCCCACCGTCAGAACCCGATCGAGCTCGGCCAGCAACCAGAAGATGTTCTTCATGTGCTCCAAAACCTGGTTGCAAATGACGACATCCATCGAGCCGTCTTCGAACGGCAGTTGCTCCGTTTCCAGATCGGCGTCCACGGTGCGGAAACGTTCACCCGCCGCTTTCAGGTGCTCCGGGTGATACTCCACTCCATACACGCGATCCACCGGGACCCCCACGGCGGTCACGTGCTGCATCGTGTACCCGCCCTCCCCGCAGCCGACGTCGAGAAGCGCCCCGATCTCCATGCCAGCCGTGGCTCGAACCAGGAGATCGGTCATGGCAGCGCCGAGGCGCGCGTACTCCTTCTTACCTTCGACGGCATAGCTGACAACCGATCGCAGGCTTCTGTAGGCGCTGTTGACGAGGCTCGCCATAGTTCGCGCGGCGCGAATTCTAGGCCGCCGGCGGCGGCGATTCCTTGACCATGTTTGGCGGCTCCAGCTTCGCCAGCTGGCTTAGATTCTGCCCGATGCGGCGAAGCAGCATGATCAGCATGATCGCGACGCCGACCAGGCCGATCAGGTCGAGCGACCCGACCGGCACGTCCTTGAGCTCCCAAACCGGCTCGAAGCCGAGAGCGAGGGCGGCGCCGGCGATGATGAGGATCACGCGAACTTCGGTCGGCCCGATGTATTCGTAACCGAACTGGAAGGTCTTCATGACGAACGTCTCGAGATAGACATTGATCGACATCAAGTAGTAGGCGATGAGCATGGCCAGCGCCACCGAGAGCAGCAGGTAGGGAGAGAAGCCCAACCCAATGCAGACGAAGGCGACGGCGAACATGTCGACGATGTGGTCGAGGTAGTAGCCATAGCGAGGCCGCTCGGTCTTGCGAACCCGCGCCAACGTGCCGTCGAGGCTGTCGCCGACCCAGTTGACGATCCACAGAGCGTTGGCCGCCCACAAGTAGTTGGCGCTCTGGCCGGACATGGCATAGCAAACACCGATGCCCGCCGCCGATAGGATGCCGAGGATCGTCATGTGATCGGGCATCACCCACTTCGGCAGCATCATCGCCATGCGAGGGAGAGCCCACTGTTCAAAGGAACGAAACACGTACTTCGGTTCGCGGCGATGCTCGGCGTCAGACATGTTCGGCCTCCCGTCGCTTCTTCCTTTTCCGATTGAGCTGCGGCTCCAGGAACCGGCCGGTGAGGCTGCCCTTCACCTTCGATACCTCTTCCGGCGTCCCGGCCGCCACGACTTCGCCGCCCTGGTCGCCGCCCTCGGGACCGAGGTCGATGATCCAGTCGGCCGTCTTCACCACGTCGAGTTGGTGCTCGATGACTACCACCGTGTTGCCGCGATCGACGAGTCGATGCAGGACCTCGAGCAGCAGGCGGATGTCCTCGAAGTGCAGCCCCGTGGTCGGCTCGTCGAGGATATAGAGGGTCCGGCCGGTCTGCACTTTCGACAGCTCCGTGGCCAGTTTCACTCGCTGCGCTTCACCACCGGAGAGCGTAGTGGAGCTTTGCCCCAGGGTGATATAGCCCAGGCCGACATCGTTCAGCGTTTCCAGTTTCCGCCTGACCGTGGGTATGGGATGAAAGAACTCTAGCGCCTCCTCCACGGTCATCGCCAGCACGTCGGCGATGTTCTTCCCCTTGTAGAAGACCTCGAGCGTCTCACGATTGTAGCGCCGCCCGCGGCAAACCTCGCAGGGCACGTACACGTCGGGGAGGAAGTGCATCTCGATCTTTACGAGGCCGTCGCCGCGGCACGCCTCGCAGCGGCCGCCCTTCACGTTGAAGCTGAAGCGACCGGGCGTGTAGCCACGAATCCGTGACTCGGGCAGCTGTGCGAAAATCTGACGAATCGGGGTAAATACGCCGGCGTAGGTGGCGGGATTCGAGCGGGGAGTGCGCCCGATGGGCGATTGGTCCACATCGATCACCTTGTCGATGTGCTCGAGCCCATCGAATCCGTCGTGGGCGCCGGGTAGAAGGCGCGAGCGATACAGGCGCCGCGCCAGCTCCCTGTACAGGATCTCCTCGACCAGGGTCGATTTCCCCGAGCCGGACACGCCCGTAACGCAGATGAATCGACCCAGCGGGAACTCTACATCAATGCTCTTCAGGTTGTACTGGCAAGCGCCTCTCACCCAAAGGCTTTCGCCGGTACCCGAGCGCCGGCACCCCGGGACCTCTATGCTGCGATCGCCCCGCAGATAGGCGCCGGTCAGCGAATCAGGGTTCGCCAGCACGTCGTCGAGCTCCCCATCGACGACCACCGCGCCGCCGGCCCGGCCGGCCCCGGGCCCCAGATCGACGACGTGGTCCGCTCGCCGGATCGTCGCCTCGTCGTGCTCGACCACGATCACCGTGTTGCCCAGGTCGCGGAGCGATTCCAGCGTTTGGAGCAGGCGGTCGTTGTCACGCTGGTGGAGGCCGATGGACGGTTCGTCGAGGATGTAGAGGACGCCGACCAGCTTTGATCCTATCTGAGTGGCCAATCGAATCCGCTGGGCCTCGCCGCCGGAAAGGCTGTCGGCGCCGCGACCCAAAGTCAGGTAACCGACACCGACGTCGTCGAGAAAGCGGAGCCGCTCGAGGATCTGCTTGAGGATGGGTCCTGCCACGGCGTCCTCGAAGTGCGACTCGCGACCGTTGCCCGCCGGTCCGAAACCCTCGAAGAACCGGCGTGCCCCGTCGGCGGTCATCTCGACGACTTCACCGATGGACGCGCCCTCGAACGTCACGGCCAGTGCTTCCGGGCGAAGCCTGCTGCCGCCGCATCGATCGCAGACCGCCGTGGACATGAACTCGGCAAGCCTGACGCGCAGCTTGTCGCTGGTCGTCTCGTAATAGCGACGTTCCAGGCGCGCCACGGCGCCCTCCCATTCCGGCTCATCCGAGCCGAAGAGGATGTCGTCCTTCATCGCCTTGGGCAGCTCGTTCCAGGGCGTGTTCGGATCGACGTCGTGGGCACGAGCCAGAGGCTCGATGACGCGGCGACGCAGGTGAGCGATCGGGGATCCCCAGGGGATGAGCACGCCCTCGAGGAGTGAGAGTTGGCCGTCGGCGAGCATGAGGTCGGGGCTGGCGACCTTTCGCGTGCCCAGGCCCCCACAACCTTCGCACGCCCCGTACGGCGAGTTGAATGAGAACTGCCGCGGCTCGAGCTCCGGCAAGCTGACGCCGCAGTCGGGGCAAGCGTAGCGCTCGCTGAACAGCATGCTCTCGGTTTCACCGCCGGCTCGGTAGCGGTCGATCTGAACGACGCCGTCGGCGGTTTGCAGCGCGATCTCGATGGAGTCGGTTAGCCGAGACCGGTCGTCACGGCGGACCGTGAGTCGGTCAACGATGATCGCGATGTCGTGGTTCACGCGCCTGTTCAACTTCGGCGGTTCGTCCAGGTCGTAGGTTTCGCCGTCCACTCGGACGCGCACGAAGCCGTCTTTGCGAGAGCGTTCGAACAGGTCCTTGAACTCGCCCTTGCGACCGCGGACGAGCGGCGCCATGACCTCGATCCGCGTCTTTTCCGGCCAGCGCAGCACGGAGTCGGCGACCTGCTCCGGCGACTGCCGCTGTACCGGCTTTCCACAGTTCGGGCAATGCGGCGTACCGCTGCGTGCCCAGAGCAGTCGGAGGTAGTCGTAGATTTCGGTGATGGTGCCGACGGTGGAGCGAGGATTGCGCGCCACCGTCTTTTGCTCGATCGAGATCGCTGGTGACAGGCCGTCGATGGCATCCACGTCGGGCTTCTCCATCAGCCCGAGGAACTGGCGCGCGTAAGCGGAAAGCGACTCCACGTAGCGGCGCTGGCCTTCAGCGTAGATCGTGTCGAAGGCGAGGCTCGATTTGCCCGAACCGGACAGCCCGGTGATGACCGTGAGCTCGCCCCGCGGGATGCGGACGTCGATGTTCCTCAGGTTGTGCTCGCGGGCGCCGCGGACGGTCAGGAATTCACCGTGCATGGTCGTACCGGTCCTTCAGGCGACGGGCACGACGACGCTCAACGCGCCGGGCCGAATCAGCGCGGTGAACGGAGTGGTCGTCTCCAGCCGCTCGCCGTCGATTTGAACGGGCAACGACGGGTCCGCCTCCACAACGACCTCGCGGCCGCGGAAGTAGTGCAGGCCGGGGTTACGCAGCGAGCTGCCGGCAACGATTGCGGTCATGGCAGAGATGACCTCCATCGTGGTCTCAACGGCGAGAACGCAGACGTCCAACCATCCGTCGTCGGGCTTGCCGTCGGGGACGAGATCGACGGGTCGTGGCAAAACGGGCGCGGAAAGACCCGGCATGTTGGCGACCTCGACGCCGATGCCGGTGAAGGCGTGTTCCTCGCCGTCGACGGTGATACGCAGGGCGGACGGACTGGGCGTGAAGGCTGCGGTCGCGGCGGCGTGCACGTAGGCGAGGTAGCCGAGCCGCTTCTTGATGTCGGACCGCGGGCGAACCACGTCGGCGTCGAAGCCGGCGCCGGCGATGACGGTGAAGGGCTGCCCACCGATCATCCCCACGTCGATCCGGCGCGGGGACCCGGCCGCGGCGACATCGAGGGCGCGCTCGACGTTCTTGGGAATCCCGAGGTTGGCGGCGAGCTGGTTACCGGTTCCTACGGGGAGAATCGCCAATGACCCATCCGATTCGACCAGAGAAGAGACAGCCTCGAGCACAGTCCCGTCGCCGCCCGCCACCAGCACGCGCTCGTACCCCTCGTCCAGCGCTTCGGCGGCCAGCTCCCCGGCGTGGCCGGGGGCCCGAGTGAGCTCGTAGCGGTAGGGCACGTCGCGGGCCGAGAGAGTCGCCTCCACGAGGCGACGGAGACGCTCGGCCCGCTTTGGCCCCGCCGCCGGATTGTGGATGACGAACAGGCCGTTCCCCGAGGACTCAGCCATCGCGCCGGCTTCCGTCACGCTGCGATCTCTAGCTCTTCCAGCCGGGCCACGCGCTCCTCGGTTGGCGGGTGCGTCCGGAACAGCCCGGCGATCGCCCCGCGCCGTAGCGGGTTGACGATGCAAACGTGGGCGGCTGACGGGCTCACGTCCATCGGGATGCGGCGCGCGAAGGACTCGAGCCTCTCCAGGGCGCGAGCCAGCCCTCCGGTCCCTCCGGCGATTTGAGCGCCGACCCTGTCTGCCCGGTACTCCATCTGCCGGCTAATCGCCATCTGCACGAGGACCGCGGCAAGCGGAGCAAAGATCAACATCGCCAGCGAGGCGAAGATGTTTCGATCGCGGCCGCCAAAGAAGAACGCGAAGCGCGCCAGAATCATCACCGCGCCGGCCATCGTGGCGGCCAACGTGTTGGTGAGCATATCGCGGTTCTTGATGTGAGCCAGCTCGTGGGCCGTCACGCCTTCCAGCTCCTCATGGCTCAGAGCGCCCAGGATACCCGCCGTGTAGCAAACCACGGCGTGCTCCGGGTTTCGCCCGGTGGCAAAGGCGTTGGGCTGTTGGCTCGGCGCTATGGCGACGGTCGGCATCGGCAGCCCCGCCCGCTGCCGCAGGCGATCCACCATCTCGTAGAGCTGGGGCTGCTGCTGCCGATCGATCTCTTTCGCCCGGTACATTCGCAGTACCGCCCAGTCGCTCACCCAGTACATCCCGAAGTTGAACAGACCGGCAAACAGAAAGGCGGGCAGCATGGCGCCGGGCCCGCCCATGGTGTAGGCGATGCCAACGACCAGAGCGGTCAGCCCCGCCATCAATCCGAATATCTTGACGTAGTTACCCATTCTTCTGACAACCTCTTCGCGCGGCGCTGTATCGGCAGGCCGCCGGCCAAATCTGGGGACAACGAGTTTACTGAACCTACACAGCAGGGGGCCCATCGATCCAGTCCGGCCCCCGCAGGCGCCGGCGGCTTCGCGTGGGCTATGAGGGACCGGGCTCAGTAGGCCCAACCATAGAACAGGAACAGGCCGATCGATTGCTGGATGTCGGCGTTGCCGGGGCCACCGTAGAATAGCGTCTCGCCCGCTCGACCGAACCGGGGCTCGGATACGCCGCGCAGCGTCCATTTGTCATCAAGCCGCCATTCCAAGCGAACCGTCGGGCGGACGGCGCCCACGAGTTGCTGGGCGACACTCACGAAGACGGTTGGCGCCAGGTACCAGCCGACCTCGACCTGGGTGGCGGTGAGGGCCGGTCCGACACCGCCCTGGTATTCGCCCTGGGCGCCGCTGGTTTGTCGCACCCGGGTGACGTCGATGTAGGCGATGCCGGTCTCGCCGACCAGCAGCGATCCGAGTGCGTACCCGAAGAACGCCTGAGGGACATCGGCGGCCACATCTTCCAAGACGCTGCGCTCCTCGGCCGTCGTGCGGGTGAGCTCGTAGGATGGCCGCCCGAAGACCAGATAGGAGAGTAGATCCGCTTCGGAAATCGGTGGCTGTTCGTCGCTCTCGAGTCCGAGTGACATCTCCTCGAGGGTCCCCCCGATGACGAGACGGATCTCCAGCGGCTCTTTCTTTGTCCGCAGAGTGTAGAGCGCAATGATGCGCAGGTTGGGGTTCATCCCCGCCGAGCCGACGAAGTCGATGCTGCCACCCTCGACGACCTCGAACCGCTTGTTGAGGAACCTGTAGTCGCCGCGGACCGGGAACAGGGTGCCACGGATGCGCCAGCCCTCTTCACCGGGTCGCATCAGGACCGTGAGATCGCCGGCGATCAATACGTTCGCCTCCGCCGATCGGAGCCACGTGTCCTGGGCGACTTCGACCTCCAGATCCATCGTCAGGTTGTCCAGGAACACGTTCCCCTGGGGGCGACTCACAGCCTCGCCGAAGACCGAGTCGAGCAGGAACAATTCCCGGCTGCCCTCGAACGACTCGAACGGATCGACGATCTCTTTCTGCCGCCCGATCTCGTCCATGAAGAGCACGCCACTGACGATGGACAAATCGCCATCGATCACCGGCTCCTCGTAGAGCCCATGCAACTCGGCCCACCCGGAGGCTACCAGGCGCGCGTCCATCCGGTCGTAGGCCGGCAGCGCCAGGGCATCGAGCCTGAGGTCGAAGCCCGGATTCGTGAGACTGGTGAAGTGGACGGTCCCGCTGAGCGTGCCCGCGCCGCCCTGCGCGCCGGCGACCGTGACACCCTGGAGCACCATGTCCTGGCCGTCGAATTGGAGATCACCCGCGAGGTCCTGGTAGACGATGCCGCTGCGGATGACCCGGAAACCGCCACCAGTGAGGGTGGCGGACCCCTGAAGGCGCACGCTGTCCGGCGTCCCACGGATATCGACGGCGGCCCGCGCCCGACCCTGCGGCTCGGCGATCTGGTCGGTGATCAGCGTGACGAGGTCCAGCGGTATGCTGTCGCCCTCGAGGGTCAGGCGAAGCGGCCGCGACGGTGTCGTCAGCCCGAAGCCAGGCAGACCGAGATCGAC
>JBDHAL010000005.1:10735-48830 GCA_039588075.1 Gemmatimonadota bacterium
GAGGCGGAAAAGACGAACTTCATCGTCCCACATGGAGAGGTCCACGAGGGCCTGGCCCGATCGGTAGTCCAACGATCCCCGGAAACTCGAGAAGGAAACCCCGACCAACCGCCCGTCGCCGACCTCGAAGCTGCCCTGCACCACCGGGGCCTCGGTGCTGCCCGAAAGCGCCGCCTGCAGGCTCAGAATACCCGCCAAGTCCAGGCTGTCGGGCCACAGGCTGGCGATCCCGTCCAGGTCGACGCCCTCCAGGTCGATGCGGCCGGCGGCCGGCCCACTGGTATCCACAGCGCCTGCAGCGTTGACGTGACCTTCCGCACTAGCCAGTCGCGCGTTCTCAACCACGAGGGCTCCGGAGTCGGACAGCCGTATGTTTGTGGGTTGCGCCAACGTCCAGGTCGAGCCACCCAGCTCGAGCTCGAGAGCATCTATCCCGAGCACCTGCGGGTTCCCAGCAAGCCTGATTCGAATACTCCCTTCGGCACCCGTGGCCGAGTCGGCTCTGATCTCGAAATCGAGTGCCGCCATTTTGTCGGCGATGTCCGCATCCACACTGATGGCCTCGAGGTCTACCCCACCGGCATCGGCGCCGAACGCCGTGAATCGGCCCGAGATCCGAGTCGAGTCGCCCAAACCGGAGACCTCGAACCCCTCTATCGCCAGCGTATCAGCGGACCACGGCCCATAGCTCAACCGCCGGCCCTCCACACGTGCCCTGGCGTCAAGCCGGCCGAAATGACCCCTGAGATGGCCGCTTACCACCGCCTGGCCCTCCACCTGAGCCGGCACCTCATCGGCGACCCCTACATCGGCCGCCAGGCTCGCCGGACGGAGTGGGCCATACTCGGGGATCAGCCAGGGGTTCAGTCCTCCCAGGCTGTCGGCGGCGATCTGGAACGCCAGGGTGTCGCTGACCGTTGGCAGAAGGCCAAGACCGCCGGAGGCGCTCAGCCCACCGAACTCGGTGCGGATCACCGCCGTGTCGACCACCAGACGGCCTCCGGCTATCCGGAGATCGCCGTACGCGGAATCGACCCGGACGCCGGCCACGAAGGAGGACGACACGTCCAGATGACCGCGCGCCTCCAGCCCCTCCAGGCTCGACCCTTCCGCCTCGAACTCGACGCGAAAGTCCAGGTCGGACTCGGCCAACCCCTCTCTGAACGGAACCAGCCTGGTTCGCCAGCCGCGGAGCTCACCCTCGTAGCGCGCCACGTTGTCTGCCAAGCGCACCGTGCCGCCGACCAGAAGCGAGTCACCTCTGCCCGCCAGACGACCCTCGACCCGCAGGTCGCTCAGGGGACCCGTCGCCTGCATGTCGCCTTGGAAGTCGCCCCGAATGGGAATCGCAGGGTAATACTCGGACAGGGTGGTCAGCGAAACGGATTCGCCCACCACGTCCACATCCAGAGCCAGGCGAGCCGCACTGTCGGCCGAAACCGTGCCCCCACCGTTCAGTCGCGTAGGCGCCAGGTTCCCGTCCCGCTGCTCGATGTTGAAGTCGAGGATCACACCCTCGGACAGGCGCCCATCGAACCAGGCGCTGCCGGTGACATCCCCTCGCACCGCCAGGTCGGGCACGAAGGCCCGCACCAGGTCGAGCCGCACCGTGTCAAACTGTAGCTCCAAACCTCGGGCGCCCAGGTCTGATGGCACGATGTGGGCTATCCCCAGAGCGCTGACCCGCGTGGGCAGGTGCTGTGTCTCCGGCTGCATGCGCACATCGGCATCGACCCAGAGCTCCGATAGCGGTCCGTCCAACTCGACACGGCCGGCAAGCTCGCCGTTGACCGGCGGCTCCCAACCGGTCAGCTCGGCCAGCAACCGCGTGCTGGCGCGCTCCACGTCGAGACTGACGCTGTCGAATGCCAAACCGTCGGCCCGCTCCTGCAGCGACATCGCGAAGCGACCGCTCGCCGCGGCGTCGCCCGACTCCCAACGGGCATTCTGTGCCTCGAGCGCAATCCCATCCGGTAGTGTCCGCATGCTGTAGTCGAGAGTGACGACTCCCGGTGGCAGTTGAGGTACCAGCCACATCAGGTCATCTGTCGTCACCGGGTTCCCACGCAGCGTGAAGTCGTACTGCGGCTCGCCCGTCAGCGTCACCCAACCCTGGCCAAACAGCTCCGAGCCCGGGAGGACGCCCTGCCAAACATCGAAGGACAGCTTGTTGCCGTGAACCTCGACGTCCGCTCTCAGCTGCTCCACCTCGAATGGCTCACCGACTACCGTCGCCCGCGTGCTGAACTGGGTAACCTGGAAGAGCCGACCCTGACCGGCCGGCGCCACAACGCGGGCCAGCGACAGTCGGGAGTTCAGTCGCTCGAAGCGGAACACGCGCCGCCAGGTTCCAGCGGACTCCTCGAGGTGCCAGCGAACCGAGTCCGGATCCGTGCCCGATTCGGGGTTCCACGGCATTCGCAGCGTGACGTCGCCCGACCGGATCGAAACGTCCCGCAGAACGATTCTGCGACCTTCACCCTCAGCCCGACCCTCAGCTGTGCCCGCTGTGTCGGGATCGGGATCTCGGAAGACCTCCTCGAAATTCCAGCCACCGCCGGGCAGTACCTCGACCTGCGCCTCCAATCCGACGATCGTGGCGCCGGAGAACGTCAGGTTCCCTATAAGAAAATCGGACCAGCGGTAGTGGACCGTCAAAGTATCGATTCGTGCGAATTCCTCTCCGTCGGGCTCCTGGATCCGCACGCCCGACATGCGGACCATCCGCAGCAGGTCGCCTTCCAGGACCGCGTCGATCTCCACCTCTCCTCGGATCGCCCCGTTCAGTGCCTCGAGCGCATACTGCCTCACCCGCTCGCGTCCCCAGTCGGTACGCGTGAGCATCATGCCGCTTGCCGTGACGACGAGCAGCACTGCTCCTGCCACCGCCAACGGGATGCCGATGAGGCGCTCTTTCCAGGTCATGTTAGAAAGCGTGTCCGATCGATAGGTGCAGCTGCAGGCGGTTGAAAAAATCGCTGCCCGAACCCGCATACGGATCCCAATCGTAGGCTAGCGGGACGTCATCAGCCGTTCCCAACTGCACCAGTTCCAAACTGCCGTTCACCAGAGTTTCGCTGACCACCGGAGCCAACTCGTTGCCCCCGGTGCTGTAGCCTATGTCCACCCGCAGCGGGCCGACCGGGCTCTCGTAACGCAGACCCACGCCGGGTGTCCAGGCGAAGGCCTCAGACGTCCCCACACCTTCACCTATCGTCCAGACTCGACCCATGTCCAGAAACGCCACCCAGCCCCAATTCGCCGATGCGAACGGCACACGGATCTCCACGTTCGCGACGATGGCGTTTTCGCCGCCAACCGGTCGCGGGAACGCTCGAGCCGCCTGCAGGCCGGATTCGTTGGGATCGCAAACCCAGGTGTTGTTCTCGGTAACCGGCTTCCCATCACAGCCCGGCAGGTCGGCCGGATTGGCCAGCAGAACCTTCGGGCCGAGCAGGTTCTGACCGAACCCGCGCACCGTGTAGGCACCGCCGGCGAACTGGCGCTTCAATGGATGCGTAACCGGTTCCCGAGTGTCGCTCAGGCTCTCGCCCTCGATACCCGAGCCGACGGGCCGTACCAGGCCGCCACGCAACCGCAACGCCACCACGTTGCGCGCTCCCAGCCGCCGAAACCAACTGAACTCGCCCTGAGCCCGGTAGTAGGCCCAGCCCGAGCCGGTGAATCGAGAAGCCGTCTCGCCTTCCAACGTCAGCCGGTAACCGGTCGAAGGGTTGAGCACCACATCGGTCCTGTTGCGGGCAAGGGTCAGACTGATCGGCGACAGCCAGCGCGGTTCCTGAATCCGATCGATGTCATCGGGACTGCAGATCAGAAAATTGGCGCAGAATAGGACGTCGGCGCTGCCCTGCTCCAGGTTGTCCAGCTCCGCCCGGTAGGCGGCCGTGACCGCCGTGTTGAGCGAAACCTCACGGCTGAACCGGATATCGCCGCCGAAGCTGTTACGCGCGTAGATGCCCGGTAGGCTCTGGCGCTCGGTGAACAGGCCCAGGTGGGCCCAGTTCTCCGTGCCCAGGAACCACGGCTGCCGGAAATCCGCTCGCAACAGCCAGTTCGGCTTGTTGAACGGATCGCTATCGATCCCTTCCCTGCTCGGGTCTATACCCGCCTGCGTGCAGGGGAACTGCTCGGCCAATCGCTGAGTCGCTAGATTGCTGAGCACGGCATTGATCTCGAGCTTGCGCGTGCCGCCGAAGAAGTTCCTGTTTGCCCAACCGGCCTCCAACTGCACGCACTCCGTCGTCGAGATGCCGAATCCGAATTGCACCCCACGCATCTCGGCCTCGTTGACCTGGACCCGGACGTTCATTGTAGAACCCGCGCTCGATGGCTCGTAGGAGATGTCCACGTAATTGAACAACGCCATCGAGTAGAGATCACGCTGGCTCATGATGATGTCATCTGTACGGTAGAGATCGCCGGTCCGGAATCTCAACAGACGTACCACATCAGCCGTATCGAGTTGCTCGATACCGTCGACCGCGATAGAGCCGATGGTGAAGCGTGTACCCGGAACGGCCCGCAGGACGACATCAGCTACCAACGTGTCAAGCTTGGGCAGTTGCGCCTCGACCAGTACGACGGCTTCCGCATATCCGCGATTCCCCAGATTACGCTCGATCTGGCCTCGCGAGACCGTGAGATCCAATTCGCTGAATGGCTCGCCCGGCTCCAGCGCCAGATCCGACACGATCTCCTCCGCATCCGGAATGCCTTCCAGCCCGGCGACCTCCAGTCGGCGAACGATCACCGGCTTGCCCTCTTCGATGCTGAATGTCACATGGGCGATGCCTTCCGACCTGACCAGCGTCGTATCGACGCGTGCCGCCCTGTACCCGCGCCGAATGTAGAAGACCCGGATCCTGGCTACATCGGTTCGCAGCTCGCGTGAGTCGAGTCTCTCGGTCCGGCTTGCCGCACCGATGCGTGCCCAGCACAGGGGAGCAAGAAAGATCGACCTGCAGCCGCTCGCTCGTGTAGCGACGGCCCGCTGAATCTCTTTGTCGCTGAACGCGGTGTTGCCTTCGATGTTGACACTGCGCACGACCGGCAGCGTGTCGCGCGCGGTGGTCGTCTGCGCCCGCACCCGGACAGGCAGCGCGAGTATGAAGCCGCAGGCGAAGAGAACCAGACAGCGGAAGCTCACATCCGCCCAGCGGCTCTGCTTGCCGGCCTCATTCCGAGCGTGCCGGGCGAGTGGAACCATCGAAGTACTTTTTACCACCGAGAGGAAAGTCGTGCTCGCTGATCGGCATGAACCGGCTCAGCTCGCCGAACCAGGCATGGTGTGTCACGTTGATCACCTGGTTCTCGATCTTGATGAGGTTGAACGTGTTCTTGTAGCGCTCACGCCCGCGCCCGCGACGCGACGTTGTGGTCCCGCACTGTACGATCACGATTCCCCGACGCCGTACTTCGCCGGGAAAGAAGTCGAGTGAACTGCCGATATACGAGCGGTGCATATGGCCGGCCAGAATCAGGTCGACGTTGTGCTTGGTGAATCGCTTCAGCGCGCGCCGCGCATATGGCATGACGTTGCCACCGATGAAGTCGGGCGGCGGCGCCAGATGATGATGCGTGACCACGATCCGTACCGACGAGTCGTCTGTGTTCTCGAACGCCCGGCTGGCGAAGTCCAGTTGGGAACGACGGATCCTGCCGTTCGTCAACGTGAACCGGCGGCTGGAGTTGAGAGACACGATGACGAGGCCCGGGATCTCCGTAACCGAATTCAGGTCTTCGCTTATGTACCTCCGATAGTGGCGGTAGGGCGTGAGGAACCGTTCCCAGATGCGGTAGAACGGAACGTCGTGGTTACCCGGCGTAACCACGATAGGCCGCTCGAACCGCTGGAGATACTCCGCCGCATCGCGGAACTGTTCCGCCCGGCCCCGCTGGGTCAGATCGCCGGACACGACGACCACGTCGGGGTCGATCTCGTGGCTCTGCGCCAGCACGGCTTCGGCGACCTCCGGGAGGAACGGCTTCCCGAAGTGGATGTCGGACAAGTGGAGTAGCGTAGGCACGACCGGGTACCGTTCCCCTAGGTGGCGTGTGATGCCGCGGGTGCGGCGCGACGGTTGCGGCTCAGCGCCCAGGCGCCGTAAGCGCCACCCACGATCAACAGAACGCTGATGAACTGAGCGAGGGTAAACGCCCCGAAGAACCGGTCATCCTTGACGCGAAAGACCTCCACGAACAGGCGCTCGAACCCGGCGAGCACCAGGTATACCGTGAACAGCCAGCCCGCCTTGTAGGGGTGCTTCCGGATACGCCAGAGGAAAAAGAAAATCGCGAGCGTGATGGCGATCTCGTAGAGCTGCGTGGGGTGCACGCGCAGCAGCTCCCAGTCGGGCACGACGTCCGGCACATTGGCGCCGAAACTCGTTCGCAGGTTACCCGCCGTTGTTGCGGGCGCGCCTTGCGGAAACGCGATTCCGATCCAGCTGTCGGTGGGCCGTCCATAGTCGTCGCCAACGAGGAAGCAGCCCATGCGACCGACAGCGTAGGCGATGGGCACGCTCAACGCCGCCACGTCCGCCACCTTGGCGAAGGGCAGCTTCTCGCGCTTCAACACGTAGGTAACGCCGAGAGTACCGCCGAGCAGTCCTCCATACCAGACGAGGCCGGCGCGGGAGAAGATCGTTCCGAACGGATCGCGGACCAGGTAGGGCCAGTTGAGAAAGGAGTAGTAGAGCTTCGCGCCTATTATTCCGCCGATGAGCGAGCCCATGAGCAGCGTCCACGCCACGTCCTTGTTGGGGCCCTTCCGCTCAAACTCGATGCTGCCTATCCAACCGGCGGAGAGAAACGACAACCCCAGCATGAGACCGAACGTCGTGAATTCGATTCCCTTGAAACTAAACAGTATTGGATACATGTCCTGCTTTCGTTCTAGCCGTTTCTCTTTCTCGGCATTCAGAGGACGCCCGGCATCGGAAGGTCGGCCCTGGCGTTCAGGTCGAGAGCGGACCGCTCGCCGCGATCGAGGTGAAACCGCGCCGCTCGGGCGACCATCGCCGCGTTGTCGGTCGCGAGCCGCGGAGACGGCACGAATACCATGCTGCCGGGTGCGAGCCGGGCCTCGATGCTCTCCGCCAGCGCCGTGTTCCTGGCTACACCGCCACCCAGCACGACGCGTGTGCAGCCGGTGGCCCGGACGGCCCTCAGTGTCTTTTCCGTCAGCTGCCGGACGGCGGCCAACTGGAAGGCGGCCGCGAGGTGCCGGATTTCGCCTTCTGTACCACCGGCCGCCTCCAATTCGCGTACCTTCATCAACACCGCCGTCTTCAGGCCACTGAACGACATGTCGTAATAACGGTCGTCGCCGTGCTTCTGTCCGGGCCGGACCATCGGAACCGGAAGGGGGTGTCGCGACGGGTCGCCCTCTCGGGCGAGGCGCTCGATGGCGGGGCCGCCCGGATAGCCGAGACCGAGCAGCCGCGCGACCTTGTCGAACGCTTCACCTGCCGCGTCATCGCGAGTTTGTCCCAGCAAGCGGTAGCGGCCCCATTCCTCGGCGTGGAGCAGCAGGGTGTGGCCGCCCGATACCAGCAACGCGACGAACGGCGGTTCCGCCCGCTCGTCCTCGAGGGCCGATGCGAAGAGGTGTGCCTCCATGTGGTGCACACCAACAAAAGGCCGTCCAAGTGCATAGGCCGCGGCCTTTACCCAGTTGAGCCCCACCAGTAACGAGCCGATGAGGCCGGGCCCTGCCGTGACGGCCAGCGCATCGACATCGCCCAACCGCACCGCCGCCGAATCGAGCGCCCGGACAACGACCTGGTCGATGACTCGGAGCTGCGCTCTGGACGCGACCTCGGGGACCACACCGCCAAAATCTTCGTGCATGTCCTGAGTGGCGATGACGTGACCCAAGAGCTCGCGTTCCCCTCGCAAGACCGCGGCGGATGTGTCGTCGCACGACGTCTCGACGGCCAGGATCGTCGGCTCGCTCATCTCGCGCCGCGGCTGCCCCGTGACCGCACTAGCGCGTGCCTTCCACTTCCACGACCCGGGCCGAGTCCGGATCCACGGTGACCTCGACGAACGGGCTCAGAGGAATGAGGATGACCGGCAACAGCTCTCCATAGTCCGCGGGTCCCGAGAGCTCGATCCGTGGCAACAGCGCCTCCGGCCGTATCGCTCTGACGGCACTGCGCGCCCCCCAAACCCGCACGTCGACCAGAGAGGGCTCCACCCTCAGTCCGGCCACGTCGGCGCCGCTCACGCTGAGCGGGATGCCAGGGAAGACACGCTCCTCTATCTGTTCGACGGCAACCGTAACGATGACGTCCGGCGACGAGAGCTCGACGAGTCCGTCGAGATCCGGCTGCTCGAGCGGGATCTGTACGCTGATCGATTGGCGCAGGCGCTCGCCGGGGACGGGGGCGGTGAGTACGCTGTCGATGCGCTCCACGGCGTTTTCCGGCCCATCCACCGCGACCATGCCCGGCTCGGTTCGGACGGAGTCCGCGATAACGTAACCCTCGGCCAGGCTAATGCTCGTCATTCTGGGCACGACGCGGACGACCTTCTGAGCCCTCGGCTCGAAGCGAAGAGTGAGTTGATCGGGACGCACTCTGATGGCGCGGACGGTCGTCAGTTCTCGCCCGCCCCTTCGTTTAACCATGTCAGGCGTCAGATCGACAACGCGAACACCGGACTCGACGCTGTCGATCGATACGAAGATCTGCGGCCGATCGGTCGCCAGGACGGCGAGGTCGGCGCTGGGGCCGGTGAAATCGACCGTGACCTGGTCGACCTCCGGCTCGATCTCGGTCAGGACGTAGCCGCGGTCACTGTTGATCACGAGCAATTCGGCCGTGTAGGGTCGCTGTTCCACACGATCGGCGCTCACCGCCACCCACAGGAACACGGAAATCAGCGCCCCCGTTGCCATGTAGATCCAGTTACGCCTCAGGTTTTGTCGCCATTCTAACATGGTCACATCCGGAGCAACTCTTCGATCAAGGCCCGGTTCGCCCGGGAATTCCAATCGGTGGCGCCGATATGTCGTTTCACTATCCGGCCCTCACGATCGAGCACGAACGTTTCCGGCACGCCGGCGGTTCGCAGCATGCGGGTGATGCGCCCCTCGGGATCGAGCAGGATGGGGAAATCCAGGTCGTACTCTTCGATGAAGCTCTCTACCTTGCCACGGTATCCCGGGCCGGCGTCGATGGAGACGGCGAGGACGGTGAAGCCATCATCCTTATAGCGGTCGTAGAGCGCCTTGATCGGCGGCATCTCGACCCGGCACGGCCCGCACCACGTGGCCCACACGTTGACGAGCACGACTTCGCCGAGGTGGCCGGTGAAAGAATGCTCTTCTCCCTCGAGCGTCATCGCCGCATAGTCGGGCACCCGCTCCGAAACCTCCACGCCGGCGCTGTTCAATTCGAAGCCTCGCGCCTGGATGAGGACCGCCACGATGGCGACCACAACCAATGCTCCGCCGACTACCTTCGCGATCTTCCTACCGTTGCCCTCGCCCATCTCCTACCTCGGCTGTCGTGTCATTGGGTTGTGTCGTCGTGTCCAGTGCTGCCGTTGCCGTATCCCGCGGCAGGCCGATCGAGTCCCCGCTCTGCACGGCCGGCACGGTGGCTACGATCACCGAGACCGGCGTCCCCCGGTCCACGACCTCACCGGGCTCCGGCGACTGTGACAAAACAGTGTTTGGCGCGGCGAGCGAGCTGGAGTCGCGCGCGACCCCTCCCAGCTCGAGGCCCAGTCGCTCGAGCGTTGCCTGCGCCTCGTCCAGCGAGCTCGTCGCCAGGTCGGGCACGTTCACCGTCTTGGGTCCGGCGCTTACGATTAGGCGCACGGTGCTGGGCAGCTCGACCGGTGTACCGGGTTCCGGCCGCGTGCCGACGACCCGGCCGACATCCGCGTCGGCGTCCACCCAAATCACTTCACTCGCGTAGCCCACACGTCCCAGAGCTTCTTCGGCCTGGCGATGGCGGAGCCCAACCACGTCAGGGACGGGGTGCAGCTTGGGTCCCAAGCTGACGGTGACGTCGACCGGCGAACCGGGCCCGGCCACCTGCCCGGCCAGCGGTTCCTGCGCGACAACGATACCCGGCGACGCCTGGTGGTGAAAGCCCGCCTCCTCCTCATACGTGAGGCCGGCCCGTTCCACGGCGCGCTGCGCTTCCTCTGCCGGGCGTCCCACGACATCCGGCACCCGGATAAGACCCGATGCCACGTTCTGAGGTGGAAATATGGCCATGAACGTGAACAGGAATCCAAACAAGAGACCGAGCATGATTACGCCGGCGACCGTACCCAGCAGGTGGCGGGGTGAAGTTATCCATACCCGCCAGTCGTACGGCGCACCGTCGTGCTGGGGCTCAGCCGGACCGGCGCCTGAGTCTTGCGGCATACGCTCCATCCATGTCGTGACGTTGCGGAAGCACTTGCAGCTCTCCGCTCGCCCCAAGCAGATCTTCCGAGACGCCGGCCCCAACCGGCCGGTCCGACTCGAAGTCCGCATGTCTCTTCAGGAAATCGCTCACCTGTCCTTCGTTCTCCTCCGGCTCCAGCGAGCAGGTAGCATAGACAAGCCACCCGCCCGGCTCCACCAACCCGGCCGCCGCATCCAGCAGGCGCTTCTGCAGGACGACCAGCTTCTCGAGATCGCCAGGCCCCAGGCGCCACCTCCCGTCAGGGTGCCGCGCCAGAGTGCCGGTGCCCGTGCACGGCGCATCGAGGAGCACGACGGGCGCCGACGCGACCGGCGGCCGGGTCGAATCCGCGACGGCGGCGTGCAGCCGGGACATCCCAAGCCGCTCCCGGTTCTCCAGCAGCCGTTCCAGCCGGGCCCGCGAGACGTCGAAGGCCCAAACCTCGTGACCGCGGGCGGCCAGGGCCACCGCCTTGCCGCCAGGTGCCGCACAAAGATCGACCACGGGGGTGCCTGGGTCCAGAGCCATGTAATCCACGACCGCGGTCGCCGCCGGGTCCTGGACGACAGCCTCAACCGCCTCCAGGGCCCGCGCCAGGCGACCCGTTCCGATCCGCACGGAACTCGGGGACAGCCTTACCGGCTCGGCCTCGATCCCGGCGGCCCGCAGGCTCTCAATGGCATTATCTCTATGTCCGGCAACAGTAAAGTACACCGCTGGGCGCGAATTGTTGTAGTCCGTGAGCCGCTTGACCTCGTCGGCCGGCCACCGGCCCAGCCAGCGCTCGAGTAACCAGCGCGGATGCGAGCCCCACGTCGCCAAATAACCCGCCGGGTCGTCATCGAAGCTCGGAAAAGAATAGGAAGCGTAGGACTCTGGGCCCAGCCTGCGCAGGACCGCGTTGGCCAGCGACGCCGCACCGCGCCCAGAACGCTGCTTGGCGGCCTCGACGGCCTCGGAGACGGCCGCGTAGGCCGGCACCCTTTCAAGCTCGAGCAACTGGTACGCTCCCACGCGCAAGGTATCCAGCAGATCCGGCTCGATCCGGCCCAGGCCGCCATCGACCAGTTGTCCGAGCAAGTGATCCAGCCGCGCCTGCAGCCGCAGGACTCCGTACGCCAGCTCCTGGGCCAGCCGCCGGTCCGGTTCATCCAGCGAGTCCGCGGTCCGCTCGAAGGCGCGGTCGGCGAACGCGCCGCGGCGAACGGCGCGGAGCACCTCCAGCGCCACCCGACGCGCCGGCGCGATCTTCGCTTCGCTCGTCAGTGTCTTTCCTTCAATCCAGCATCCCCGCCGAGGGGCTGGACGGCGCCGCCTGCTCCCGCTTCGGCATCCGCCCGGCCAGATAGGCGTGGCGCCCGGCCTCCGTGGCCTGCTTCATCGCCAGCGCCATGCGGACCGGATCCTTCGCCGCGGCGATCGCCGTGTTCATCAAGATTCCATCTACCCCTTGCTCCATCGTCACACAGGCATCCGACGCTGTTCCGACGCCAGCATCGACGATCACCGGTACGCTCAGCCGGCTCTTGATCAGACGAATATTGAACGGGTTGAGCAGCCCCAGCCCGCTTCCGATCGGCGAGGCCAGCGGCATCACCGCCGATACGCCGGCGTCCTCGAGCTTCAGCGCGGTGATCAGGTCCTCGTTCGTGTACGCCAGGACCTTGAAGCCCTCGGCCACCAGCGCCCGCGAGGCCTCCAGTAATCCTTCGACGTCCGGTAACAGCGTCTCCTGGTCTCCGATCACCTCGAGCTTGATCCAGTCTGTGAAGCCCGCCGCTCGCCCCAGCTCCGCATAGCGCATCGCGTCCTCGGCGCTGTAGCAGCCCGCCGTGTTCGGCAGAAGCTCCCACTTCTCCCGGTCGAGGTGGTAGAGGACTCCCTCCTCCTTCGTCCGATCCAGGTCGATCCGGCGCACCGCAACCGTCACCACCTCAGCCCCCGACGCCGTGATCGCCTCCACCATCGTCTCGTTGTCGCTGTACTTCCCCGTCCCAAGAATCAGCCGCGACCGAAACCGCCGACCCCCTATCTCCAGCTCATCCACCACAATCTCCTCCTTGTCCGTCCACTCTCACTCGCTTCTCGTTTCTCGTTGTCGTTGTCATTGTCGTTGTCTAGATCATGCGCCACCCAACGACAACGACAATGACAACGAGAAGCGAGAAACGAGTTTAAGTTGGCGGATCAGCCGCCGCCGACGAAGTGGACCAGCTCGATCGTGTCGCCATCCGCCACGTAGACTTCGCCGTACTGGGTGCGACGAAGGATCTCACGGTTCCTTTCGACCACTACCATCCGCTCGTGCAGATCGAGGTGCGCGAGCAAGTCCAGGACGGTGAGGCCCGCCGGGATTTCCCGCTCGTCGCCGTTCAGCGTGATGCTGATCTGTTCTCGTTCGCTCATGAAGAAGCATTCCCACTGCCGCCGCCAGTCGCGTCGACAAGCGCCCGCCGATAATCGCGCACCGCGGCCTCAACGTCGCCGGCGTCCCACACACCGCTCGAGACCGCAACGCCCCAGGCGCCCGCTCCCACGACCTCCTCGACCCGTTTCGGAGTGATACCCCCGATGGCCACGATCGGTAGCGCCGCCGCACGTCGGATCGCGTCCGGGCCGAGGGGCTCGCGATCGGGGTGCGAGGCCGTCCGGTAGATGTTGCCGAGCACCGCCACGTCCGCACCGGACTCTATCGCTGCGGACACCTCGCTCGCGCCGTGTACCGACCGGCCGATCCGACAGGTTCGACCGAGCAACCGGCGCGCTTCCGCCGGCGACACGCTGCGTGAGCCGAGCTGGACCCCATCGGCGCGCACGGCGGCGGCCACGTCGATGCGATCGTTGACCCAGAAGCTCGCCCTCATCGCCGTCGCCACTTGCCTGAGGCGGACGGCGATCTCGTAGAGCTTGCTACCGTGCGAGCCGTGGGCGCGCAGTTGCAGCGCGCAGCCGTGGCCACCGGCGGCGAGCGCTGCCGTCGCCACCTCGATGAAGTCGGCCCGGGAGACGGCCTCGTCGCTCGTCACCAGAAAGAGCCGCGGCATTTCGTCTCTCAAGCGAGCCGCTGGCCTGCCGCTATCCCGCGTCCACGTATCCAATCGGCTGCATCCATACGGCGCTTGCCGGCCGGTTGCACCTCCCCGATCCCCAGGCAGCCGGCCCCGGTCGCCACCACGAGGCCGTCTCGGGGATCGGCGAACACGACGCAGCCGGGCTCGGCATCGGCGCTGTCGTCGACGATGCGCGGAGCGAAGATCCGCACCCTAAGCTCATCGAGCTCGGACCAGGCGGCGGGCACCGGGTCGGCGCCGCGGATCCAGCGCTCGATCTCAACGGCCGGCTTCGTCCAATCGACGCGCACATCATCGGCGGTCAGCTTCGGCGCGTAGGTCGCCCCGGCCTCATCTTGTGGCGTCTCTTCGGCCGCCGCCGCCTCGATGAGAGACAGCGCTTCGAGCACAGCGCCGGCGCCGAGCTCCGCCAGTCGCTCCGTCAAGGTGCCAGCAGTCATGTCGGGCGCGATGTCCAGCGCCGCCTGCAAGATCATCGGGCCGGCATCCATCTGCTCGACCATCCTCATGATGGTCACCCCGGTCGCGTCGTAGCCCCTGATGATCGCCCAGTTAATGGGCGCGGCGCCGCGCAGTTCCGGCAGCAGCGACGCGTGGACGTTGAACGACCCGAGCGGTGGCAGCTCGAGAACCTCGGTCCGCAGAATGTGGCCATAGGCGGCGACCACCGAAATGTCCGGAGCGAGTCCCGCAAGCTGTTGCATGAAATCGGGGCCCCGAGGTTTCTCCGGCTGCAGGACCGGAATACCCGCCGCTTCGGCGGTCAACTTCACCGGCGGCGGCTGCAGCTTGCGGCCACGACCGGCCGGTCGATCGGGCTGGGTCACGGCGCCCACCACATCGCGGCCCGCGCCAACCAGCGAGCTCAGCACCGTATCGGCAAACCGAGGGGTTCCCCAAAAAACCACCCTCACTGCGATTCGCGCTCCTTCTGCTGCCTCTTCCACTTGCTGAGCAGCATCTTCCGCTTCAGCGGTGACAGCCTGTCGATGAACAGGACTCCGTCCACGTGGTCTATCTCGTGTTGTATGCAACGCGCCAGCAGGTCGTCCGCCTCGATCCGGATCGGCTGGCCGTCCAGGTCCAGCCCCTCCATCACCACGCTGGCGGGCCGCTCCACAACACCAATCAGGCCCGGAAGGCTCAGGCAGCCTTCCTCGCCACGTTCTGACCCGGAACTCTCGACGATCACCGGGTTGATCACCGCCCGTGGTTCGATATCGGGTTCACCCACGTCCATCACGAACAGCCGCTTCGATATCCCGACCTGTGGCGCGGCCAAGCCGACGCCCTCCGCCGCGTACATGGTTTCGAACATATCCGATGCGAGCTCACGCAGCTCATCGTCTATCTCCTGGACCTCTTCCGCTCGCCCGCGGAGGACCGGATCACCCAGAAACCGGATCTCCAGCGTGCTTATGAGTCCTCCTCCTCTGCCGCGGCGATCTTGCGCGCTACCTTGTCCCGCTCGATCACCAGTCGCGTGTCCTCCGCCGTCTTGATCGTCAGCAGGTTCTCTTTGATGTGCACGATGCGACCCACGATCCCGCCGATCGTCGCTATGTCGTCTCCGCGCCTCAAGCTCTGCGCCATCTCTTCATGCCGCTTCTGCTGCTGCCTCTGCGGCCGGATGAGCAGGAAGTAGAAGATCCCGACGAACGCCACGAGCATGATCATCGTGCCCATGGCGCCTCCGCCTCCTTCGCCACTCGGTACCATTAGTAGTGCAAGCAATGTGGTCTCCCTCGGTGTGTGAGTGATCCTCGATGGGTAACCGGTCACCGGTCACCGGTTACCGGTCACCTCTCTTCCCCGCCATACCGCTGCAGCCAAGCGTCGGCCCACGTGCCAAACCGCTGCGCCTGAATCGCCGCCCGCGCCTGTCTCATCAAATCGGCAAGAAAATAAAGATTATGGATCGACAGAATGCGCAGGCCCAGGAGTTCGCCTGAGACGAACAGGTGGCGGATATAGGCCCGCGTGTAACGGGCGCAGGCCCAACACCCACAGCCTTCCTCTATGGGCAACGCCTCATCCTTCCACGCCGCCAATTTGACGTTCACGGGCCCCGCTGATGTGAAGGCGGTGCCGTTCCTCCCGTTCCGGGTCGGGGCCACGCAGTCGAACAAATCGTAGCCCAGCCGGACGGCTTCCAACAGGTCCGCCGGATACCCGACGCCCATCAGGTAGCGGGGGCGATCGCGAGGCAGATCGTGCTCCATCCCGGCGAGGATCTCATAAGTCAGCTCCTTCGGCTCGCCGACGGAGAGGCCGCCGATCCCGAAACCGGGCCAGTCCCGCACCTCGCGGGCCCGGTCCAGGGACTGGCGCCGCAGGTCGAGGAAGGTGGCGCCCTGAATAACGGGCAGCAGGAGCTGCGAATCGCTTTCGATCGCCAGCTCGTCGAAATGGGCGACACAGCGCTCCAGCCAGGCCTGCGTGCGTTCCACCGCTGCCGCCGCCACCCGGCGGTCGGCGCCACCGGGCGGGCACTCGTCGAACGCCATGATGACGTCGGCGCCGAGGGCATGCTCGATCTCCATGACCAGCTCGGGCGTCACGAAGTGTCGCGAGCCGTCGATGTGGCTCTGGAAGCGGACGCCTTCGTCGGTCACCTTGTTGATCCGGGCCAGTGAGAAGACCTGGTAGCCGCCGGAGTCGGTGAGGATCGGCTTATTCCAATCCATGAAGATGTGGAGGCCACCCATCTGCCGCACGAGCTCGTGACCCGGGCGCAGGTAGAGGTGGTAGGCATTGGCCAGCACCATCTCGGCGCCCAACGCTTCGAGCTCTTCCGGCGACACGCCCTTCACCGTACCCTGGGTGCCCACGGGCAGGAAGGCGGGCGTTCGCACCGAGCCATGGGCGACGTGCCAGGTCCCGGCCCTCGCCTCGCCGTCCTCCGCCGCCAGCTCGAAGATCCCCGGCCGGCTTCCCGCGCCCTCGCTCATATCACCGCCATGGCATCGCCATAGGAGTAGAACCTGTACCGTTGCTCCAGCGCGTGCCGGTAGGCGGCCATGGTCAGGCCGTGGCCGGCAAACGCGGCGACGAGCATGAGCAGGGTGGAGCGCGGCAGGTGGAAGTTCGTGAGGAGCCGATCGACGGAACGGAAGCGATGGCCGGGACGAATGAAGAGATCCGTCGTACCCTCGCCGGGCTCGATCGCCCCGCCGGCGTCGGCAGTAGCCTCGAGCGTACGGACCGCCGTCGTGCCCACCGCCCAAACGGCGGCGCCCCGGGCACGGCCACGGTTGATGGTCTCCGCGGCCTCGGGAGTTACCCGATACCACTCTGCGTGAAGACTGTGCTCGGCCGGGTCCTCCACCTCCACCGGTCGGAAGGTGCCTGGCCCCACATGCAGTGTAACCCGCGCGATATCGACCCCACGACCCCCGATCTGGTCCAGGACAGTGTCGCTGAAATGGAGGCCCGCGGTGGGCGCGGCCACGCTGCCGCTGGCCCGCGCGTACACCGTCTGGTAGCGGGCCCGATCGTCCTCATCGTCTTCGCGCCGGATGTACGGCGGCAGCGGTACGCGCCCGTAAAGGGTCAGCGCCTCGTCGACGGGGAGCGAGGAGACCAGGCGAACGATTCGCGCACCGCCATCGGTCGAATCCTCGACCTCGACCTGGAGTTGCTCTCCGACAACTACCGTCCGGCCCGGCTTGAGCTTGCCACCCGGCCGCACCAAGGCGCGCCAGCGCTCGCGACCCGCGTCGAGCGGCTCGATGAGTAACACTTCGGCCGCCGCGCCTGTCGGCTTGTGCCCCAGCAGGCGTGCCGGGAAGACTCGCGTGTCATTGAGCACCAGGACGTCACCCGGTGACAATAGCGAAGCAATGTCAGTGAATGCGCCGTCCTCGATGTCGGCGGTCGCCCGGCGCACGATTAGTAAACGGCTGGCATCCCGTTTCGCCAGCGGCCGCTGAGCTATGAGGTCATCTGCGAGCGGGTAGTCGAAATCACGTGTAGTGTATCGCCCGGCCCGGTCACCGCCGCCAGACGACGCTAGATCGACGTCATCGATAGAGACGCGCTCAGCCATCTGTGAACAACTGGCCCTGCTCGCCGCCGGCTCCCGGCGGCACATCGTAACCGAATCGGCGGTAAGCTTTCGGCGTCGCCATCCGCCCGCGCGCCGTGCGCTGGAGCAGCCCGTTCTGGATCAGATACGGCTCGTACACTTCTTCCAGCGTATCCGCCTCTTCGCCGAGCGCCACCGCCAGGCTCGACAGGCCTACCGGTCCGCCGTTGAAGTCCTCGATGAGCAGCCGCAGCATTCGCGCGTCCATCGCCTCGAGGCCGTACTCGTCGACGTTCAACATGAGGAGCGCCGCCTCGGCGACCTGGCGCGTGACACGGCCGTCGGCTTTGACCTCCGCATAATCGCGAACGCGTCGCAGCAACCGGTTAGCGACCCGCGGCGTGCCGCGTGAGCGGCGCGCGATTTCTTCGGCGCCTTCGTCGTCGATCGGGACACTGATGATACCGGCCGAGCGCAGCACGATCTGCTTCAATTCGTCGGGTGGATAATACCCGAGTCGCTCCACCACGCCGAAGCGGGCGCGCATCGGTGGCGTTAGCAGGCCAAAGCGTGTCGTGGCACCGATCAACGTGAAGCGCTCCAACTTCATCGAGATCGTTTGGGCCTTCGGTCCCTCGGCGAGGCGGATCTCGATGCGGAAGTCCTCCATCCCCGGATAGAGGAACTCCTCGATCACCGGGCGCAGCCGGTGGATCTCATCGATGAACAGAACGTCGCCTTCCCTGAGATTGGTCAGCGACGCGACAAGGTCGCCCGGTCTCTCAAGTGCCGGGCCGGACGTTGTCTGGATGTCGACGCCCAGCTCGTTGGCGATGAGCAGCGCCAGAGTCGTCTTGCCGAGTCCCGGCGGACCGTAGAACAACGTGTGGTCGAGCGGATCCTTCCGCTTGAGAGCAGCCGTGATGTAGATGCCGAGGCTCTCTTTGACCTTCTCCTGCCCGACGAACTCGGCCATGCGCTGCGGCCGCAGCGCCGCCTCGCTCATCCCCTCTCCCTCGAGGGCCTTCGGCGTCGTGATCTCCGTACTCATGACAGGACCGCCAGCGCTTCTCTCACCACGTTCTCAACGTCGCCTTCCGCTCCGTCACGGTCCTTTAGCACGTTGCGGACCGCGGTTTCAGCCTGCGCCCGAGAGTAGCCCAGGGCCAGTAACGCCGCCACCGCCGACTCGAGAGTGGCTCCTCCCGGCGGGATCGCCACGGCGGCTACCACCAGATCCTCCAACTTGTCGCCCAGCTCGAGGGCGATCCGCTCGGCTTTCTTCTTTCCAACACCGCTGACCGTGCACAGACGACCGAGGTCTTTGCCCCTGATCGCTTCCACCAGCTGACCGGCGGTCATGGCAGACAGCAGCATCAGGGCCAGCCGCGGTCCGATGCCGGATGCCGACCGCAACCTCAGGAACAACCGGCGCTCTAAATCATCGAGAAAGCCGAACAGCTCGATCCCGTCCTCTCGTCCCAAGAGCGCGACCCGCAGCTCGATCTCTTCTCCCAAGGCCGGTAGCTTCTCGAACACCGGAGCCGGGATCAGAAGCTCGTAGGTCACCCCGCCCGGAGTGGCGATCTCCGCACGATCCAGTTCCTTGTGAACGAGTGTGCCGCGTACCCGGCTAATCAACGTGCCTCCTTCCGACACCGCCGCCAGCGCGGCGGCCCGGCCCGTTCAAAAAGATATGGCAGAGCGCTACGGCCACGCCGTCCGAGGCGTCGTTAGGAGCCGGCGGCTCCTCCAATGACAGGTGTTGCTGGACCATGAACGCCACCTGGCTCTTGCCTGCTTTTCCGGAACCCACAACGGTGTTCTTGACCTCGGCCGGGGGATACTCCGCCACGGGAATTCCCCGCGCCGCGGCCGCCAGCAGGACGGCTCCGCGGGCGTGCCCGAGAGTCAAGGTCGTCCGCACGTTCCTCCCATAGAAAACGCCCTCGACGCACAGTACGTCGGGGCGGGCGCGCTCGATCACGCCGGTCAAGCCCTCGTAGATCTCCAGCAGGCGCTCTTCCAGCGGGCGATTCGGTTTCGGTCGAATAACGCCGCACTCGACCAGGGCAGGCTGGCGACCGTCTCCTTCCGTCACGACGCCGTAACCGGTGACCTGCGTCCCCGGGTCTACGCCCAGAACGATCATCGCTCCACTCGTACGCCGCTCATGGCGCCGCGGACAAGCCGGTGCACCATCCCCAGCCGCACCCCCTCCGGTCGCTGCTAACCAGCCCCGGCCAGCTCTGCGAGCAGAGCTTCGTCGATGTCGAGGTTGGAGTAAACGTGCTGAACGTCTTCCTGATCCTCGAGCGCTTCCAAGAGGGCGACGAGCTTCTCGGCGTCGCGACCCTCCACGCGGATCGTCGTCTTGGGGATCATGGCCAGTCGACCTTCCATGATCTCGATGCCGCCGGCATGCAACGCTTCGCGCACGGCGTGGAAGCTCGCCGGATCCGTCGTCACGACGTAGGCGTCGCCCTCGCTCTCGAGGTCTTCGCCCCCGGCTTCCAACACTGCTTCCAGGGCCGACTCTTCATCGCAACGCGTCGCGTCGATCAGCAGCTGGCCTTTCCGCTCGAAGTTCCACGCCACCGACCCATCGCTTCCCAACTTACCTCCACCACGATCGAGCCGGCGCCGCACATCCGCCACCGTTCGGTTCGTGTTGTCGGTGACCGCCTGCACCAGGATCGCTACGCCCCCAGGCCCGTACGCCTCGTAGGTGACCTCCTCGAACGACAAGCCGGGCAATTCACCCGTGCCCCGAAGAACCGCCTTCTCGATGTTGTCCTTGGGCATGTTGGCCGCTTTGGCGTTGTCGATCGCCGTACGCAGCCAGGGGTTGCCGTCGGGATCGCCGCCACCTTCGCGGGCCGCCACCGTGATCTCGCGGATCAGTCTCCCGAACAGCTTGCCGCGTTTGCTGTCTTCGGCCGCCTTCTTTCGCTTGATCTGCGACCACTTGTTGTGGCCAGCCATCGGTTGGAGCCCTCCATGTCGTGGGACGCTTTCCTATTGCAATATAGCCTCGGCAACCGCCCTCAAAAAGGTAGACAACTCCACCGCAATGTCGAACACCGTACAGCGAACACCGCCTTTCGAAGCGGGCACTTCAACCTCCAATCGCCAAATGAAGAATCGCCAACCCTTAAGACTCATGGCAATTGATCTTAAGGGGTTAGTGATTTGTCTTTGCCGTGCCACCTTCGAAAGGCGGTGTTCGGTGTGCGGTGTTCGACGTCGCAGTACCGCCTACTTCTTCTCCTCTTCCTCCCGGGCCCTGGCCTCTTCGATGACCTTTTCGGCCACGTTGGGCGGGACCTGTTCGTAAGCCACGAAGGACATCTTGTGGCTGCCGCGACCCTGCGAGATGGAGCGCAGGGTGGAGGAGTACTTGTGCATCTCGGCCAGTGGGACCTGCGCCTTGACGACCTGTTTCTTGCCGCGGGGCTCCATGCCCATGATCTTGCCGCGCCGCTGGTTGAGGTCGCCCATGACGTCACCCATGTACTCGTTGGGCACCGAGATCTCGACCTCGTAGATGGGCTCGAGCAAGATCGGGCCGGCATGCGGCGCGACGTTCTTGAAGGCCAGTGAGCCCGCGACCTTGAAGGCGATGTCGGAGGAGTCTACGGAGTGGTGCGAGCCGTCGTAGACTTCGGCTTTGAAGTCGACCATGGAATAACCCGCTGTGACGCCGCGGGCGGCCGCCTCCTGCACTCCTTTGTCCACCGACGGGATGAACTTACCGGGGATCACGCCGCCGACGATCTTATTGACGAACTCGTAACCGCTTCCCGACGGAAGCGGGCCGAGCCGGACCCAGCAGTCGCCGAACTGTCCGCGGCCACCCGTCTGCTTCTTGTAACGGCCCTGGCCCTCGGCGGTGCGTGTGAAGGTCTCACGATAGGGGATACGCGGCGGTTCGGTCTGTACGTCGACGCCGTAGCGCCGCTTCAGCCGCTCGATCGCCAACTCGAGGTGCTGCTCGCCCAGTCCGTGTGCGATGGTCTGTCCCAGCTCGGCGTCGTAAGCCGCGGTGAAAGTCGGATCCTCTTCATGGATCTTGTGCAAGCCTGTGGAGACCTTGTCCTCTTCACCGCGTTTCGCCGACCGCACGGCGATGGCGATGTCGGCGTCGGGGAAATCGATCGTCTCCAGAACGAGTTCCTTGTTCTCGTCACAAAGCGTATCGCCCGTGTGCGTGTCACGCAGTTTCGCCACGACGCCGATATCTCCGGCGTGCAGCTGGGGCACTTCTTCGCGATCCTTGCCCTGCGGAATCCCCGGATGACCGAGTTTCTCGGAGCTGCCGCGAACCGCGTTCTTAGCCATGACACCGCTGGTGACGGACCCGGCGAAGATCCTGAAGTAAGAGAGCTCGCCAACGTGTGGCTCCGACGTCGTCTTGAAGACGAGAGCTGCCAGCGGCGCACCATCGTTGGCCTCCAGCTCTACATCCTGGCCGTCCGACTTCGCGATCTCCGGCAAGGCATCGGCGGGGTTCGGCATCAGCTCGACCAGCCGATCTAACAGGCCGTGGACGCCAAAACCTTTCTCGGACGAGCAACAGACCGCCGGGTAGATGTTGCCGGCCTTCATGGCGGCCTTGAGCGCCTCGGAGGCGCGGGCGGCCTCGATCGTCTCTTTCTCGAAGTACTCCTCCATGAGGGCATCGTCGGTGGCGGCGATCGCTTCGACCAGCTCTTGATAGGCCGCGCCGTACGCGTCCTGCATTTCGGCCGGGATGTCCTCCTCCTTGTATTCACCCTTCTTTGACTTCGGGTCGAAAATACAGGCCTTGCCCGACAGGAGGTCGATGACTCCCTTGAAGCTCTCACCGGAACCGATGGGGATCTCGAGCGGGACGGCGTCCTTGGAGAATTCCTCCCGGATGTCGGCCACGGTGGAATCGAAGTTCGCATTCTCCTTGTCCATCATGGAGATGACGAAGATCCGTGGAATCCCGCGCTGCTGGCAGTACTCCCAAACGTTCTCGGTCCCGACCAACACTCCGCTCGTGGCGTCAACCAGGATCGCGGCGCCGTCCGCCACGCGCACCCCGGCCACTGCGTCACCGGCGAAATCCAGGAAACCGGGCGTATCGATCAGGTTGACCTTTGTGCCTTGCCAATCGACGTGGGCCACGGCGGAGCTGATGGTGATCCCGTGGTCCTTCTCTTCTGGCGTAAAATCTGTGATCGTCGTGCCCTCCGGGACCGATCCCTTGCGGTTGGTGGCCCCGGCCGAGTAGCAAATCGAGTCAACGAGAGTCGTCTTGCCCGAGCCCCCGTGGCCGAGGAACACGACGTTTCGTATTGAGTCGGTTGAATAGGTCTTGGCTGACAAGTGCTGCCTCCCTCAGGGTGCCGGGTTGTGGTCGGACCGCTATCGTATTTTCAGCGGGGTGAGGAGTCAAGTCGCTCCAGGAACCTTGGGGAATTGGAGCTGGGAGGTGAGAATGGGTTGGGAATCATTCAACTATGGATCAAGTGAGCACGGAACAGGGGAGTTGGGAAGCCAGATTGCTCGGCCCGCTTCCAGCTTCCAAACTCCCCTGTTCCGTGCTCACGTAATCAAATTCGGAATTCCCAGCACCCTCGTAGATCAGCCCTCGAGAATTCCAGATTCCCTAGTGGCGGACCTCGCGACTCTCCTGCCGGCGGCGCGAGACCTCGTCGAGGAAGTTTCGCTCCTCGCGAGTGAGGGAGTCGAGGCCTTTTGCGGCAATCTTGTCGAGCAACTGGTCTACGACTTCGAGGATCTTCGCCTCTTCTTCGCTTTCCGACTGCCGCTGCGTTGCCCCGTTCTTCGGTTTGGCTACGGCGCCCCCGGGGACCACGGAGAACTTGCGCCGGCGCAGGCGCTTCTTGAGAGCCTCCCACTGGACTCCGAGTTGCCAGCCCTTCTTCAGGTAGGCGTAGCCGACGACCAGGCCGCCCAGGTGGGCGAAATGTGCGACACCGTCCGACGCGCCGGAGAAGGCCGAGAAGAAGGAGATGGCCCCGAGGATCAGAACAAGGTACTTAACCTTGACCGGGAAGATCGCGTAGATCCAGACGAGACTGTTGGGCCAGTTGAGAGCGTAGGCCAGCATGACTCCGTAGACGGCGGCGGAAGCGCCGATGATGAGGCCCTCGCTGAAGATCAGGTTGAACAGCGCGCCGCCAATGCCGCAGATCAAGTAGTATCTGATGAACTCCTTCCCGCCCCAGCGCTCCTCGAGCGGAGGTCCGAAGAAGAAGAGCATCAACATGTTCAAGAAGACGTGGAAGAAGCCGCCGTGAACGAACATGTAAGTGAGGACAGTCCACGGGCGGGTCAGTATCCTGGCATCGTCGAAGGCGAGGTAGTCGATGACGATGTCCAACGAAAGCAGTTCGGTCCACTGGAGAACGTACACCACCGCGTTCGCGATGATGAGACGCTTCACCCATGGGGACAGGCGATAGCCGAACTGGAACTCACCTCTCTGCATCGACCTCATAACGTATTAGCCCACCATACCAGGTTGCCTGTCTTCCTAACCCGCCGCGCCGGGCCGGGTTCCGCCGCCGGCGGCCGCCTCGACCGCCAGGCGCGCGATCCTGTCGCAGAGCTCCTCGAACGAGATGCCGGCCGCCGCGGCGGCCTTTGGCAACAGGCTGGTCGCCGTCATCCCCGGCAACGAGTTCGCCTCCAGGCACCATGGGACCCCATCCTCATCCAGCCTGAAGTCGACCCTGCTGTAGGCCGAAAGCCTGAGTATGCGGTGAGCTTTGACGGCTAACAACTGGACCTGCTCCGTGGTCTCGGAGTCGATGGGCGCGGGGACCTCGTACTCCGACATGCCCTTGGTGTACTTGCACTCGTAGTCGTAGATCTCGTGGCTCGGTCGAATCTCGACGATGGGCAACGCCTCCTCGCCCAGCACGCCGGCGGCCAATTCGCGGCCCGCTATGAACCTCTCGATGAGCGGCGGCCCGCCAAAACCCGAGGCGCGATTTAGGGCGCCCTCGAGATCGACCGCCGACTTCACGAGGCTGACTCCGACGGTGGACCCCTCGTGCGACGGCTTCACCACCACAGGGTAGCCGCCGAGCGCGCTCTCCACCGCAGCCGAGTCTGCGTGACCCACCAGCCACGGGGGTGTGGGGACGCCGCCGCTCAGGAAAAGCTCCTTGGTCACGAGTTTGTCCATGGCCAGCGCGCTTCCCAACGGGCCGCTTCCCGTGTAAGGCGATCCGATGAGGTCGAGCAGCGCCTGAACGCGGCCGTCCTCGCCGGCCCCTCCGTGAAGAGCGACGAAGACGGCGTCGGCCTCCTGCAGCTCGGGCAGCGCTTCCAGCCGGCCGGCCAGCGAGCCGGCGGCGAGCTGCTCCAGCTCATCCGGCCCGGGGGGAGCGCGGCCGATTCCCGCCGTGCCATCGGCCTCGATCAGCCGGCCATCGGCGGCATCGACGCTGACGACCTCGTGCCCGGCGGCGCGCAGCGCCCTTCCAATCTCCCGCCCCGTAGACAGCGATACTTCGCGCTCGGCGCTCGTTCCACCCATCAACACCACGATCTTCACAGAGCCGTCTCGTCCTGGTTTAGTGGCCGAACCCGATGAGGTAGTGCACCACGTCGAAGCGCGTGATAATGGCCGCCGGCTGCCCGCTGACCCGAACGATGACCGCCGGCTGGCCGCCGATGAGCTCCCGGGTCACGTCCTTGAATTGGGTGTCCGAATCGACCACGGGAAGCGGCGGTTCCATGAGCGTCTGTACCGGCGCGTCGACCAGATCCGGATCGGCCACCAGGCGGGCCATCAGCATCGCCTCCGACACCGAGCCGACACATTCGCCACCGCTGATGACGGGCAGTTGCGAGACGTTGTGCACTTCGATGAGTTCGAGAGCCCGCTTGACCGCGGCGACCGGTTCGATCGCGATGAGCGGCGGCGTATCGCCGCCTTTCCCGCGCAGCACCAAATCGATGGTTGCGGTGTCGCGATCGAGCAACTGGTTCTCGATCATCCATTCGTCGTTATAAAGCTTCGACAGGTAGCGCTCGCCGGTGTCCGGCAACAAGCAGACGATCAGGGCATCGGGATCGTCCAACTCTTGAGCCAGTTTTACGGCGACGTACGTGTTGAGTCCGGATGACCCGCCCACGAAGAGGCCTTCCTCCCTGGTGATCCGCCGCGACATGTTCAGCGAGTGGCGGTCCTCGACCGAGCGGAACTCGTCAACCAGGTCGAAATCCAGGGTGGTGGGGATGCGGTCGTTGCCGATGCCCTCGACCTTGTAGGGAGCGTGGGGGCCGATCTCGCGAGTGCTGTGGTAGCCGGCATAGATCGAGCCGACCGGGTCACCCGCGATCACCTTGACCGCCGGGTTCTGCTCCTTGAGGTAGCGGGCGATCCCGGTGAGCGTGCCGCCGGTACCGGCGGCGCCGATGAAATGCGTGATGCGACCGCGGCTCTGTTCCCAAATCTCGGGCCCCGTCGTCAGGTAGTGTGCCTCGGGGTTGGCCTCGTTGTAGAACTGGTCGGCCATCACCGCGCCCGGCGTCTCTTCCACTATACGGCGTGCGACATTCAGATAGTTCTCAGGGTGATCGGGCGATACAGCCGACGGTGTGATGATCACCTCGGCGCCAAAGGCCCGCATCAGGCGGATCTTCTCCTGACTGAACTTGTCCGGCATGGTGAAGACGCAGCGGTATCCTTTTACGACTGCGGCGACGGCCAGCCCCACGCCGGTGTTCCCTGCCGTACCCTCGACGATCACTCCGCCCGGCTTCAGCGTGCCAGCGGCCTCGGCAGCCTCGATCATGGCGATCCCGATCCGGTCTTTCACCGAGCCGCCCGGGTTCATGAACTCGGCCTTGCCGTAGACCGGCGTCCTGGCGCCGTTCACGACGCTATTGAGCCTGATTAGCGGCGTCCAACCGATGACGTCCAGAACGCTATCATACGGCCGGGTATGGGGGTGAATCGAGTCGTCCGACATCGCTACTCTTCCTCCGGCGTGGTCACAGACCGGCGCTGGAAGCGGACCGGTAGAACGGCCCAGACCGCTACGGCCTCGTCTCCCTGCGTCGCTGGGTAGTACCACAACTCTGACGCTCCCCTGAGAGCGATCTCGTCCAGTTCCCTGTATCCGCTCGACTGCTCGATCTCCACCGAGTCCACCGTGCCCGCCTCGGTGATATGGACCCTCAAGACGACTTCTCCTTCGATTCCATCGCGCCAGAGTCGGACCGGGTAGCGGAACGGCATGTCCTGCGTCCGAAGAGCCGGGAGTCGCTGGCCTGATTTGAGCCAGCCCAGCATTCCGTCCAGTCCGAGCCGCTCGCCGGCGGCGGCATAGGTCACGGCCGCCGTCGCGAGAATAAGACCCACAATCACGAAGCGTCTCACGTCCCCTCCACCTCGCGTTTGAGTTCCGCCAGCAAGGCGAGCGCCTCCAGCGGCGTCATCTCTTCGGGCGCCAGCGAGCGAAGTCTCTCCAGCACCGGGCTCTCCGGCGCCTCGAAGAGGGACAGTTGAGTCCTGTCGCTCGAAGCCGGCACGCGCCCGCGGCGGCCGACCGGCGGGCCCGACCCGACGTGAACGCCCTCGAGGTCCCGGAGAATCTGCCGGGCCCGCTCGATGACACCTTTGGGGAGTCCGGCGAGTCGCGCGACCTGGACGCCATAGGAGCGATCGGCACCGCCGGGCTCGAGTCGGCGCAGAAACACGATGTCGTCCCCGACCTCTTTGACCGCAACGTTGTACGCGGCGGCGGCGGGCAGGGTGTCGGCGAGCTGAGTCAGCTCGTGATAGTGGGTGGCGAAAATGGTCTTGGCACCGATGCACTCGTGGATGTGTTCGGTGACGGACCAGGCGATGGAGACCCCATCGTAGGTAGACGTGCCGCGCCCGATCTCGTCCAGCAGTACGAGGCTGCGACGCGTGGCTCCGTTCAAGATGGCAGCGGTCTCGATCATCTCGACCATGAAGGTGCTGTGTCCCAACGCCAGATTGTCGGAAGCCCCTACCCTAGTAAAGATTCGGTCCGCGACCCCGATCTCAGCCGAATCAGCGGGAACGAACGAGCCGATCTGTGCCATCAGCGTGATCAAGCCGACCTGGCGAAGGATGGTCGACTTGCCCGCCATGTTTGGGCCGGTGAGGATGATAACGCGCTCGGCATCATCGAGTCGAATATCGTTGGGGACGAACTGCTCGCGCGGCATCACGCGCTCGACAACAGGGTGTCGTCCGCCGCGGATATCGATGCGGTCTTCGTCATCCAGGTGAGGTCGGACGTAGCCGTTGCGCTCGGCGACATAGGCCAGAGCCGACAACACGTCCACCCGCGCGATGCGGCGCGCCACCTCTTGCAGGCGCCCTATCTGCGCGGCAACGGCTTCGCGGACCTCGCGGAAAAGCGAGCCCTCCAGCTCGTCGATCTTCTGCTCGGCACTGAGTACTTTGGATTCCCAGTCCTTAAGCTCGGGCGTGACGAAGCGCTCGGCGCTCGTAAGCGTCTGCCGGCGCTGGTAGTCCTCGGGTACCTTGCCCAGGTTCGGCTTGCTCACCTCGATGTAGTAGCCGAAAACCCTGTTGTAGCCGACCTTCAGCGAGCCGATCCCCGTCCGCTTCCGCTCCCTACCCTGCAGCTCCGCGATCCACGCCACGGCGCCGTCGCGTACGACGCGCAGGTCGTCCAGTTCCTGTGAGTGGCCCGACTTGATCACGCCGCCGTCGGCCAACGAGATGGGCGCTTCCGGGTCGATGGAGCTTTCGATCAGATCCGCCACGTCCTCCACCGTGTCGAGTCCGTCCAGCGCCGCGCTCAGCAGCCCCGAGGACGGCTGGCTCAGCGCCTCCCTGACCAGCGGCGCGCAGCGGAGCGAGGCCGCCAGGGCCAGGAGGTCGCGCGGACCCGCGCGACCGGCGCCCGCCTTGCCGGCAAGCCTCTCCAGGTCGCGAACCGAGCGCAGCGCTTCCCTCACCCTTTTTCGGCGCCCACCGTCCCCGTGCAGCTCTTCCACCGCGTCGAGCCGCTGCCGAATTGCGCCGGTACCGGCCAGTGGCTGCAGCAACCAGGTGCGCATGAGACGGGTGCCCATGGGCGTAAGCGTCGCATCTATCACATCGAGCAGCGTGGTCCCCTCGGACTCGGGGCGCATCGGGCGCACGACCTCCAGGTTGCGGCGGGTCATCTCGTCCACGTGAAGGATCGCCGCGCCGCGCTGTGCGCGCGGCGGCCGCAGCTGGCTACCGCCACCCGGCTGCACCTCCAACAGATAGGCGAGAAGCGCTCCCGCGGCGCGCACGGCTGTCTCGTCACCGGTTTCCGCCAATCCAAGACTCGCCAGGCTCTTGATCTTGAAGTGGCGGCAAATGCCCTCGCCCGCCAAGTCCGCATCGAAAGCCCAGTCTTCACGGTAGACCAGCGGGCGCTGTGGCACGTCGCCCGCCCCGCTCCCGTCCTCGGCCTCCCAAGACCGGGCCAGGAGCAGCTCCCGTGCGTCGATGCGGTCCAGCTCCGAACTCAGACCGGAGCGCGGCACGGCGCTGCAAAAGAACTCGCCCGTGGAGATATCGGCCCAGGCGAGGCCGACCTCGGCGGCATCACCGCTCCCGGCGACGGCGGCCATGAAATTGTTCCGACCCGCCGACAGCAACTCATCGGAGAAGATGGCACCGGGCGTCACCGTCTCTACCACCTCGCGGCGCACCAGGCCCTGAGCCTTTGATGCGTCTTCGACCTGCTGGCAGATCGCCACCCGGCGCCCTAAGCGAATCAGTCGCTGCACGTATTCCTGTGCCGCCTTGATCGGCACGCCGGCCAAGGGCACTTGCGCCGCCTCTCCGTTGTTGCGGGAAGTTAGGGTCAGGTTGAGGAGCCGGGACGCTTCTTCCGCATCCTCGTAGAACATCTCATAGAAGTCGCCGACCTGGAAGAAGAGGATGGAATCGGGATGCCTCCCCTTCATCTCGAGGTACTGCCGCATTAACGGCGTGGTCGGCGGCCTAGGCACGAGGAGCCCCCTGAACATTGAACATCGTCCATCGATCATCGAACTTCGAACGAACTGCCCGACGCTTAACGTTAAGCTTCGTACATCTGACGTGGAACTTGGAGGGTTGCACGAATCCTAGAGGTTCGACGTTCAGGGCTCGACGTTCAAGGTTAGACGTTGGGTAGTCCGTTCGATGGACGATGCTCGATAGACGATGTTCAATGTTCACTACAATATTCACTACAACTAGTTCCTCGCTCCGCTATGCGAAACCAGAAAAGGCGCATATCCGGCCCGCGTCAGCCGCTCGAGCAGGCTCTGCGCCTCGGTGTGGATCAGACCGCGGCCGACCCGGACTCGATAGAGCGGGTCGGACGAGGTCGCGTTGAGCACCCAGGCATCGTAGCCTCCCATCAGCAGCTCGCGGGCCAGGTTCTGGGCGGCGACCTCGTCCTTGAAGGCAGCGACCTGAACCGTGAAGGTCCGCTCCGTCGCTCGGCAATCGGCACGCTCCTCGGAGAGCGAGCGCTCGAGCACGGTGTCGGTGGGCGCGAGTTCCTGCAGCCCCTGGTCCGCTGCCGCGCAGGCGCGATCCGCGTCACCCGTCGCCCGCGCGGCGCGGGCGATCCAGAGGAGCGCCTCGGGGCCGTGCTCGCTTGTGGGGTAGTCGCGCCGCAGCCGGCCCATGTACTCGATGGTCTTCGAGTAGTTCTCCTCGGCGTACTTGTATTGTCCCAAACGGAGCAGTGCGTCGTCCGCGTACTGCGTGCTCGACCCCTCGATGATCACGCGGAGATAGAGTAGCTCGGCGGTGTTGCCGTCGTCGATCAGTCGAGCCTCGAGATACCAGGCCTGGGCCGTGTAGCCTAGGGAGGCCGAATCACCGAACTCGCGTTGCCAGCGGTCGAGCGCCTGGCGCGCCTCTCTCACTTCACCGCGATCGGCCAGCTGTTCCGCCCGATCGAGGAGTGAGATCTCCTGCGCCTTCACCGCCCCGGGCGTCATCAGGCATGCAGCCATGAGCGACCCGCTGAGTCCGAACAACAAGAACTTTCGCATGTCAGTACCTGCCCCGCGGCCCACGATCATTGCGTGAAGCCACCCCGACCGCTGGCGGCTGCCCGTTGCTTCCCATTCGCACCCAGCGCCTCGATTCGCAGCAGGGCTTCCTCCAGCGCCTGCCGGGCCGACAGGCCGCCTGATTTGATGAGCCGGTCGGCACGGAATAGCTCTTCCAGTGCATCGGCAATCGCGCCTGCCGTCCAATGGCGCGCCTGCTGCACGTAGGCGCGAATCTTCCAGCTCAGGTTCTTGAAGCTGCCATCTCGCTTGAGCACCCTGACCAGCACACCCTCGCCTTCAACGGCCAGCCCCACCCGGATCAGCGTCTCGGAGACTGCCCCGATGAGCGCGACCGGGCTTTCCCCCGAGTCGAGCAGCGCCGGAAGCTCGTCCAGGGCGGGCCCGATCCGCCGTTCCGCGACCTTGTCGATCCACTGCCAGCGGTCTACCTGCGGCAACGCGCCGACGCTGGCACGAACTTCCTCCAAGCCGATACGCTTCCTGGGCTCGACGTAGTTCACCAGCTTCTCCAGCTCCTGGGCCAGCACGCCGAGCCGCCCGCCAATGCCCGTAGCCATGAGTTGAGCCGCCGGCATCTCGAGCTCGACGCCGTGCAGCGCCTGCGCCCGCTTAGCCAACCAGCCCGGCAACTCCGACGAACGCGGCGCCCTCAGCGACACCGTCGAGCAGGCCTTGCGCAGGACGTCGTAGAACTTCGCCTTCGAGCGGCGTGGGATTTCCGCGGCCACGACCAGCACCCGCCCCTCAACCTGCTGCGACACCGCCCTCTCCACCACCGCTCGGGACGACGCGGTCAGCCCCTGCGCCCCGCGGATGACGAGGACCCGGTAGGTGGAGAGCATAGGCGGCGTGTCCAACAGCGAGGCGAGGGCCGCCGCATCAACATCGTCCCCGCTGATCTGATCGAGATCGAAGTCGGCGGATCCGCCGTCGAGATGAACCCCGGTGAGGAGGGCGATCGCTTCGTCACGCAGAAACGGGTCCTCGGTGTGGAGGAAGTAGTTCCCGCCGAGCTTTCCCTTCGCCACCCTGTCACTGAGCTGGTCGTATGTCAGCTCGCCCATGCCGAAGTATTGGACTGGTAATCGAGAGGTGTCAACACGGCTGGCTGTCGGAGAAGGCCTATTGGGGCGCCACCTCGTCGGGGACCGCGGGGGTGCTCGAGTCCCGCAGGGGCGCGCGAAAACGCGAGATCCGCTCCGACGCGGTCGCTAGGACTGGCTCGCTCGATAGGCTCGGCACCCTGAGAAGGCTAGCCGATCCGCCGAATCTCGGCGCCGGGCCCCAGACCGAGGTCCGCGCGCCGGGGTCTGCCGTCGCCTCCACCACGACCGGCGGAAGCTCCACTCCCGAGCCGCCGGGCCGTACGGCCGGTAGCACGGCCACCGCCAGCAGCCCGGCCGCGGCCAGCCCGGCCAGCGCCGCCGCCCGGCGGTAGTCGCTCGCCCGCTGCCTGAGCCGGTCCTGCAGTGTGAAGACCCTGTGCTCGAGCGCAGGTACGATATCGGTATCCGTCTCCGGCGGGTCCAGGTCTCTGACCAGATACAGGCCCTGTCGCATGACCCGATCGTACTCTGAGCAATCCGGGCAAAGCTCTATGTGACCGCGATAATCGGATATCGTATGTTCCTCGAGTTGCCAGTCGAGGAAATCCGAATAGTCGTCAAGAAACTCTTCGCAATCCATCCCTCTCGCACCTCAAGGCCGTGTGCCGGGCGTTGCACCTCAGGATCGTAGTCGGGTTACCGCTATAGTCTACTCATCACGGCCCCAAGAGTTCCACCTGGGAGAAGGCCGTTCCCGGGCGGCCGGGGGGGGACAGATTCGACAGCCGACAGCCGACAGCCGTCGCTCGACGTCTAAGTATTGTTGGATGATCGACGCCCGACGCCCGACTCGCGACGCCCGGTTGAGGGCCGCGGCAGCTGAGAGCCGCCGGCAGCGGCGTCGAGCGCCGGGACTGGGAAGTCGAAGGTCGAGCATCCAACAATACTTAGACGTCGGCTGTCGGCTGTCTGCTGTCGAATCCCAATAGAAACGCGGGGCACCGACCCTCCGGCCGGCGCCCCGCGCTCCACTACCCAATGGCCTTACGGCCGCTTAACGCAGCATCGGGGCGATGATCTGCGCGAAGTTATTCCGGGCCCGGTTCAGCCTCGACTTCACCGTTCCCAGGTTGACTCCCGTTATCTCAGATATCTCTTCGTACGTCTTGCCTTCCATCTCCCTGAGCACGAACACGGCTCTGTGGTGCTCGGGAAGCTGCTCAACCGCCCTCTCGACCATGTCTCGCAGGTGCCGCTTGCGGAACAGGTCATCGGGACGGTACGACGGATCCTCCCACTGCAGCGGTCGGTGATCCGCCTCCCAGTTCTTCTTGATCGTCTGGAACAGAACCAGCGGGTTCCGCGAGCGGTTCCGCAGCTCGTTCTTCGCCAGATTGCTGGCGATCGTATAGATCCAAGTCGAGAACTTCTTCGTCTGGTCGAACCGGTGCAGGTGCCGGTACACCCGGATGAACGTCTCCTGCACCAGGTCTTCCGCCCGGTCCCGATCGCCGATCGTTCGGTATATGAAGTTGAGTAGCCTCGACTGATAGCGCCCTACCAGCTCTGGAAACGCAAGTCCGTTCCCGTCCAGGAAGCGTGCAACCAGCTCGTTGTCTGCCAGGTCGGCCAGCGGGCTCTGTCCCTCAGCCTCGGCTCTCTTCAGTGCGACCTGTGCCATTTTCTTCTGCAATCCTTCCAATCCCAATGACGCCGCCTCCGCCGGAGGTGCCTCCAACGTGGCAACGCCGTTCTTTCCTGTCTCTTTCATGCGCCGGGTCCCCCTTTCCTCCCTGCTCCATCGACGTGCAGGTTCCATTCCGGCGCCTTACCGGCCGCCCCTCAACCCACGCCATCACGCTAATCCTCTGGGATTCAACAGGTTAGCGCTAGGCCACCTCACCGAGTCCCCTGGGACACCGGCTTCGCATTATGCAAGTTTTTCAGTACTTCTGTCCAAACAACGCAGTCGTCTTGTCTGCTCCTCCCTTCTGACCCTCCTACTATTAATAGACGCGCCGGCACCCCGGAGGGTTTCCCGCCTGCCTCGCGCTCGTCGCCCCTGTGCACGCCCCAAAACGCCTGTTTCTCCCTTAACCAGGCCGTTTTCGACCGATGACCCGAGCCCGGAAACCGGGAGTGGGGGGCGGCGTCAGCCGCCTTAGAAACAAATGTAGCCGAAAAGATACCGAAAGTCGAGAACCGACACCCGGGGACGGCCACGCCGCCGATGGCTGTGTGGCTAGAGCTCGGCCGGCCTGCCGTTTTTGTCGCGAATCTCCACCGAGCCGAGTGCCTCGAGGTCGGCCATGAAGTCGGCCGCCGGGCCGACCACCACGATGGCGGCGCAGTCGGTAGGCAGGAGGCGCTCCGCAGCCCGCTGGACATCAGCAACGGAGACAGCGCGAACGCTATCGGCGTAGTTCTCCCAATAGTCGTCTGGGAGCCGGTAGAGGATCTGTGTAGCCAGGCGTCCCGAGACTTGGCCCGGCGTCTCGAAGAGCCGCGGCAACGACAAGGTGAGTGAGTTCTGGGCGAGTTTCAGCTCGTCGGCCGCCGGGGGGTGGGTCTTCATGCGGTCCATTTCGGCGAGAATCTCGCGCACCGCGTCGACGGTGACCCCGGACTCAACGGCGGTGGCAGCATAGACATGGCCGCGATACTTGCGGGCATCGACCCGGGACGAAGCGCCGTAAGTCCAGCCCTTGTCCTCGCGCAAGTTCATGTTGATGCGCGAGCTGAACAGGCCGCCGAGGATCGAGTTCATGAGTATCGCAGCGAAGAAGTCCGGGTCGTGGCGGTCGATCCCAACGAATCCCACGCGAATCTCGGACTGGGGCCCCGGCCAGGGAACGGCCCTGATGCGTCGCGCTTCGGCACCCTGCGGCTGATCCAAGGTCCGAGGCTCCACCGCCCTGCCCTCCCAGCCACCGAACGTCGACTCGAGCCGGGCCTCCAGCTCGTCGGGCTCGGGCAGGTCACCGACGATGATCATCGTGGCACCATCCGGGCGGTAAAAGCGCGAATGGAAATCCGAGAGCGTGGCGGGGTCGATGTTCCGGACCGTCTCCTCGACTCCTCCCGTTCGCATCCCGTACGGGTGCTCGTCGAAGCTGGCCTCGTTGAGGCGCAGGTTCGCTACGACGCGCGGCTCGTCCCTCCCACTGGCGATCTCATCGAGTCGCTCGTCTCGTAACCGATCGACCTCGGCCGGCACGAAAGCGGGTCGGGTGACGATCTCGGCGAGCAGCTCCAAAGCCTCATCGAAGACGCGACTCAAAGAGCGGAAGCTCAGCTGCGTGCCATCGTACTTGACGTCGAGCTTCAAGCGCGCACCCAGGTAATCGAGCCATTCGGCCACGTCGCCGGCCGACCGCTCGACGGTACCTTCAGTAAGGGCCCGCGCCGTCATCAGAGCCGTTCCCGCTTTGCCCCCGTCGTCCTGCACGGACCCGTAGGGCAACACGATTCGCGTCGAGACCTCGGGTATGTCGTCGTGCTGGACCGCCAGCACCTTCAAACCGCTCTTCAACTCGAACCGATTGATGCGCGGAAGCCGGATAGCCGGCGCCGGGCCGGAAGCCGGGCGCTGACTCCGGTCGATCGCCCCGGCCGTCATTCGCCGTTCCCCTTCGATGCGGATGGGAGGACGTGGAGCGTGGCCCGTCGTCCGGGTACGTACCATTGGTTGGCGACCTCGACCATATCGTCGGCCGTCACCGAAGCCACTCGGCTGAAGATGTCGTTAACATATTCCGGGCGCTCCAGGAAAGTGGCCGAAGTGGCGATCGCGTCAGAGCGATTCCCCACACCACCCAACATGTTCACCAGCGCCTGCAGGGCGCGATTCACGCCTCCCCGCGACTCGCGCTCCGTCAGCCGCCCCCCCCGCACCTCGTCGAGCGTATCAAGAATCGCCGATTCCAAGGTCTCCGCCTCGACCCCGGGGCGCGCCGTCGCCACTATGAACGAGATGCCACAATCCTCAGTCGGCCAGACTTGCGCCGCCACATCCTGGGCGATGCGTTGCTCATAGACCAGCTTCCGATACAGCTTGGAGCTCTTTCCAAGTGCGAGCGGGTAGCTCAGGACATCGGCCGCCTCGAAGCCCGGCTGCCCGAATGCCGGGGCGTGGTGGAAGAGATACACTCTCGGGAACTGGACATTGTCGTAGATGACCTCGCGAGCTTCCGCACTGGGAGGCACCGTCGGTGCCGTCACCTGGGGAGCGCCCGGGCCAAGCGGGATCTCGCCGAAGTAACGGTCGGCGAGCTCGAACCCACGCTCCGCTTCCACCGCTCCGACCAGCACGAGCACCGCGTTGTCCGGTGTGTAGAACGTCCGGAAGAACTCCCTCACATCCTCCAGGCCAGCCGAATCCAGATCCTCCATGTATCCGATCGTCGGGTGCCGGTAGGGATGGCCCTCCGGGTACGCCATATGGAGAACCGTCTCCACCGCGAGCCCGTACGGCCGGTTCTCGTAGGACTGCCGCCGTTCGTTCTTCACCACGTCGCGCTGGTTGTCCAGTTTCTCCTGAGTGATCGCCGACTCGAAAAACCCCATGCGGTCCGATTCCAGCCAGAGACCAAGCTCGAGATCGTTCGACGGCAGCGTCTCGAAGTAGTTGGTCCGATCAAACCAGGTACTGCCGTTTAGCGCACCGCCCGCGTCCTGCACAAACTTGAAATGGGCTTCGTCGCGCACGTGCTCCGATCCCTGGAACATCAGGTGCTCGAACAAGTGGGCGAACCCGGTGCGACCCGGTCGCTCGTGCTTCGATCCCACGTGATACATCGCGTGAACCGATACGACCGGCGTCGTGTGATCCTCCTGTACGATCACGCGAAGACCGTTGTCGAGCGTTCTCTCCCGGAGCTTGAACTCCACTACCGCTTTTCCCGATCTGGAGACCATCTCAACTCCACGGTGATGGATACACGGCGACACCGGCCGTCGACCACCGGACGCACGCAGCTCTCGGTGTCTGACTGTTCGAACTAAAAGAATACGATGTCGGATTTCAGATGCTCGATGTTCTTATATCAGCCACGGAGGGGAGCCATAAGCCGAGTTCTGTTCTGCGGGCCATTTATCTGCGACACCGGTCACCCGGCGCCTCTTGCGGCCTACCCGGGGATGATAACGTGACGGGCTAACCACTCTCCCCCTATTTGGCCTTGCTCCAGGTGGGGTTTGCCGTGCCCCGACGGTTACCCGTTCGGGCGGTGGGCTCTTACCCCACCGTTTCACCCTTACCCGCAACCTCGCGGCGGCGGGCGGTCTATTCTCTGTGGCACTTTCCGTCGGCTTTCGCCGCCCGGGCGTTACCCGGCACCTTGCCGCGCGCCTTTCGGCGCCGACCCGCGACCCTTCGCTCCCCTCGCGGCCACCGGAATATCACGGCAGCGCTCCGCCCGGGTCAAGGCTATCGATCAACATGGCTTGACATTTCCCGACTTCCCTACCGAAACTTCCTTCCATCCCTAGTTGTACAGGGAAATAGAGCGGTCCTAAGCTCGGCCCCAACCGCTGGAAGGCGCTGTAAGGAAAATGACAACAACGACTCCGCCAATAGAACGGTTCGAGTATACGCCTGAGGTCGCCAGAGCCACGGCCCACATCTACGAGAAGCTCAAGGACCTGGTCCCGGAGTTCGAGTGGCGGCTGCAGGCGCCGCTAATCCACGAGATTCTGCGCTTGAAGCAGGAGGTCGGCGCGGTGATCCTGGCCCACAATTACCAGGTGCCGCAGATATTTTACGGGATAGCGGACTTCCAGGGTGACTCACTGGGCCTGGCGCAGGCGGCGATGGAGGTCGAGGAGGAAACGATCGTCTTCTGCGGCGTCCACTTCATGGCAGAGACGGCGAAGATCCTGAGTCCCGAGAAGCGGGTACTGATCCCCGACCTCGAGGCGGGCTGCTCATTGAGCGAGAGCATCACCGTCGAGGACGTGCGGCTGCTGAAGGAGCGTTACCCCGGCGTGCCGGTGGTCACGTACGTGAACACGCCGGCGGCAATCAAGGCCGAGTCGGACATCTGCTGCACGTCGGCCAACGCCCGAGCCGTGGTTGAGTCTCTGGGGGTTGAACGGGTGATCTTCTTGCCCGACGAGTACCTCGCGCGAAACGTGCAGAAGGAAACCGACGTCGATGTCATCGCATGGAAGGGCCGCTGCATCGTTCACGAGCAGTTTACGGTGGAAGAACTGCAGGCGTACCGTGATCAGTTCCCCGGCCTGGTGATCCTGGCTCATCCCGAGTGCTCGCCCGAGGTCTGCGACGAGGCCGACTTCGTCGGATCGACCACCGCCATGGTCAACTACGTGGATGACACCGACGCTCAGCGGATTCTTCTCGTCACCGAGTGCTCCATGTCAGACAACGTTCAGGAGGCCCATCCCGACAAGGAGATGGTCAAGCCCTGCACGTTGTGCCCCCACATGAAGAAG